>JAJZTU010000267.1 GCA_021848765.1 Bacillota bacterium | reverse complement strand
AATCGCATCAATAACCATGGGCTGCTGCCCCATAGCGCTGCACATTATAATCCTGGCATAGGGGTCGAACCGGCGAATTTCTTTCACTGCAGCGATACCGTCCATTTCCGGCATGGTAATATCCATAGTGACCAAATCCGGTTTTAGGGTTTTATATCTTTCCACAGCAAGCAAGCCGTTCTCGGCCTCACCGACCACAAGGAATCCATGCTTGGTTAGAATATCCTTAATCATCATTCGCATAAAGGCTGCGTCATCTACGACGAGAATCCGCTTTCCCATACCATGTCCCCCTCAACTATTGAAGATTTGCGACCCGTTCTATAGGACTAATAATATCCGTTACTCTGACACCGAAATTTTCATCGATTACAACTACTTCCCCTTTGGCTACCAGCTTGCCGTTGACCAGCAGGTCAACCGGTTCACCGGCCAGCTTGTCCAGTTCCAGGATTGATCCCGGGCCCAGGGCTAAAATCTCCTTAATTGTTTTTCTGGTCTTGCCTAATTCCACAGTAATCTGGAGGGGTACATCCATAATCAGGCCGATGTTACCATACTCCTGCATGGCTGGGGCAGAATGCAGGGAAGCAAATTGGGCCGGCTGGACCTGGACCTTGGCTTGCTGGGCAAATCCCTGGTTGGCTGCTTGATTGGCAGCCGCAAAGGGTGGGACTCCATATCCCTGGTACATGCCTCCCTGGGGCTGGTAGGGGATCCCTCCCTGAGGTTGGTATGGGCTCCCTCCCTGAGGTGGATACCCTCCACCCTGGGGTGGATACATACCGCCTTGGGGTGGATATATACCGCCTTGGGGTGAATACATCCCTCCCTGCGGTGGAAACATACCACCTTGAGGCGGATTCACACTGCCCTGAGGTGGGTACATTTCGCCACCGGGGACTCGGCCTTGAGTTGGTGGTATCAGAGCAGGCGTTGGGTTGGCAACCGGTGTTTCCGGACTAATTTCCTCAACCGGTACCTGCCCGGCTAGATTACCACTCGTGGTGGAAGCAGCCTCAGCCGGTCCGTCTATACTCTGCATTAAATCCCGCAGCATTTGCCTGGAAAACTCAACCGGGATGACCTGCATAATTTCACTGTTAATTAATTCACCGACCTGCATTTGAAAGGTAATCTTGACAATGGGTTCATTCTCATCAGCCCCCTGAGTCAGGGGTTCATTACTCAGGTTTACAGTTCTAACTACCGGAATTCCTATCTCAATTCGTTGGCCTAAAACCGAAGACATGGCAGTACAGGCAGAGCCCATCATCTGGTTCATGGCCTCTCCAACCGCGCCCAAGTGGAATTCAGAAAGCTCGTCCGGAGGATTGGCTCCGTCATTGCCCATCATCAAATCTGCGATGATACTGGCGTCATGGTGGCGGATTACTAAGAGATTTGCCCCTTCCAACCCCCGGGTATAGCTTACGTCTACTACCAGGAAGGGTAGGGGATACTGGCCTCTCAACCGCCCATAGGTAGTTACCTCAACTCTGGGGGCTGTGATTTCCACCCGGCGGTCCAGGAGTGTACTCAGGGCAGTAGCTGCCGAACCCATGGAGATATTGCCTACTTCCCCAATAGCATCCTTCTCCATTTCATTTATAAGACCGTCCAAATCCTGACCGGAAGCCGCAGCTACAGTCGCATTGGCGGCTGCAGGAGCTTCCTCCGCAGCAGGTTCTTCAGGTCCAACATTGCCTGAGCGCAACAGGGCATCAATTTCTTCCTGGGAGAGGACCCCGCTATTACTCATTTGTATCATCTCCTTCTTTCACCACACCGGTTATCTGCATCCCCATCCTGCTGCCCACCAGGCCGGGCCTTCCCATGAACTTGGTCTTGGAACCGACTACCACACTCAGAGGCTTGTTCACAGAACTATCCAACTGCACTACATCGCCGATTTGCAGGTCCAAGAGTTCAGCGACAGTGAGTTCAGCATGGCCCAAGATAACTGACATAGGAATTTTCGCTTTTTCAATGTTTTTGCGCAGCACCTCAAGGTGTTCCGCAGTTGATTTTTTACCCAACCCGCTGTACCAAAAATGGGCATTGAGTTTATTAACAATAGGCTCAATCACGATGTAGGGGATACAAATGGTCATCATCCCCTGTTTGTCACCAACCTTCATTTCCAGGGTTACCATAACGACCATCTCAGTAGGGGAGACAATCTGGGCGAATTGGGGGTTGGATTCCATCATCTCCAGCTTGGGGTCTACCTGGATAATGTTTTCCCAGGCCTCGGCAAAATGCTCCAGGATACCGTTGACAATGCGCTCCATAACGGTACGTTCAATATCGGTCAGTCCGCGGACCTTTTCCGGAGCATCCCCCGGCCCGCCAAAGAGCCGGTCAATGATGGTGAAGGCTATGGAAGGTTTAATATCCAAAATGATATTGCCTTCCAGAGGGGCCACTGTGATAATATTCATAATGGTGGGATTCGGGATTGTATTTACCACTTCATCGTAGGTCAACTGTTCTACGGAGTTGACAGTTACCTGGACCACTGTCCGCACATGGGCTGCCAGGTAGGTGGAGACCAAGCGGGAGAAGTTTTCATGGATGGCCTGGATGGTATGCAGTTGTTCCTTGGAAAACTTGTTAGGCCGGCGGAAATCATAGACCTTAATATTAAGACGGTCATCTTTCCCCTTGCCTTTGGCGGGTCCGCTCCCTTTGTCCACCTGGGCCTGGGGCCCATCACTCAAGGCGGACAGGAGGGCATCGATTTCCGCTTGAGACAAGATATCCGACATATTCCCTTTCACCTCCACCCAATTTATTGGGTAATGAAATATGTAAAGAACACATTCTCTACCCGGCCTTCTGCCAGGAAAGCATTTACCTTTTCCTTAACTTCTTTTTTTAACTTCTCAGTGGCATCCACCTGGCGGAGTTCTTCAAAGGATTTGTTGCGCAAAATACTGATCACGGTGTCATCCACTTTGGGCCGTTTATTTTCTAATTCTGCTTTTACTTTTTCATTGCTGAGTTCGAAGACCAGCTTGACCTTGGCAAAGCGCAGTCCACCCTCAGAGTTGATATTGGTGAGAAATTCCCCTGCTTCATAATTAGCTCCAAGCTTGGCAATATTTCCGGGCTCCTTTGTCTCAGTTGCTCCGCCGGCTTTGGCCGTGGTGGAAAGGACCAGCTTGGCTACTCCGAAGGCAATACCGGTGGCCATCAAAACGACCAATATCCCGACAATTGCCACCGTCTTAATCATGCCGCTCTTATTAGCCCGGCTATTCTGAACGTTTTGCTCAGTTTGGGGTTTTTCTTTTTCGGCCATTACTCCTCCTCCTTTCCCTTAAGGAATCAATCGTACCCTATCGATATTCTTTTGGGGAATCCCCCCTATTCGGGGGAATTCCCTGGATTCTTGACTTGTATCCGGGCTATAGCCTGTTTATAAGCAATTACCCGGTTAATAATCTCATCCACAGATTCCGAAACCACCATTTTCTTGCCGCTCACCAGGGAAATCACAGTGTCCGGCGTAGCCTCCACAAATTCAATGTGTTCGGCATTGATAACCAGTTCCTGGTGGTTAAGTCTGGTAATTTTAATCATTGCACATTCCTCCTTCGGCGGTTAAGCTTACTCTGAAATTACCGCTTCAGGTTAACCAACTCCTGGAGCATTTCATCAGAGGTAGTAATAATCCTGGAGTTGGCCTGGAAGCCCCGCTGGGTAGTAATCATATCGGTAAATTCCTGCGAGAGGTCCACATTGGACATTTCCAGGGCACCGGGGGTGATGTTGCCGCGGCCGCCGTTTCCGGCTATGCCAACCTGTTCCAGGCCGGAGTTGTTGGACCGCTTGAACATGTTGTCCCCGACTTTAATCAGGCCCCCAGGGTTATTGAAGTTTGCGACAGCCAGAATAGCAAGTTCTTTGCTAAACCCGTTGGAGAAAATTCCGGAGACCTTGCCTGTCCCGTCTATGGCAAAGCTCTGGAGAGTACCGGTGGGGTTGCCGTCCTGCTTCTGGGCCACGGCAGAGAAAGCGGAAGTATATTGAGTGATGCTGCGGAAATCCGGCATAATTTTCAAGACATTGGCAGACGGCGGTTGAAACGAAAAGGCCCTGGTCATATCGGGAGAGGTGGCCCCGTTGGCCGCTCTGGTTTGCTCTGCATTGATGGTACCGTCGTTGTTAAAGATAAGTGTGCCCTGCCGGGAACTGTCCGCCCCCCCGCTGAGGGCAGTCGCTGCAGTAACTGTCGCCAGGTTGCCGGGAATAGCCGTGCTGTCCATGGAGGCAATCAGCAGGCCGCTGGCAGCGGAATTGGTGTTAATGCCGTTAACCACATCGTTCAGGGTAGTTACTGTGTTTCCGGTAATGGTGCTGCCCACAAAACTTGTCGTGGTTCCCAGGCTGACATTTACCGTTTGGTCGGGAGCCGTTCCGGCCACACTAACTCCGAACGTCGAATCAGCTCCCCCGGCAAGGGTTACCTGACCGGTCTGGGCAATATTTCCCCCATTGGCCGCCGGTACTACGGAAGCACTCAAAAACTGGCTCGCGTTAACATCAGCAGCAATCTGGGCAACAACGTTGTTGAGGGTGGATGTTACCACGCCGTCGGCATCGGTAGCGAGATTTACCGTAACAACCTTATGAGCGGCAGATGTACCGGCACCGGCCACTGAGCTGCCAAGGGTACCGTTGACTCCACCACCCAGCAAACCGAAGTTCTCATTAGCAGCCAGTGCTGCC
>JAJZTU010000266.1 GCA_021848765.1 Bacillota bacterium | reverse complement strand
TTTATTCCCAGGACCTGGACCATCTCTTGGCTCTGAGCACCCGCCCTTACGATCATCCCGATTTTCGTCCTGGTAAGGATGAGGTGCACAGCCACGGCCACGATCAGACCCATGAGAATGGTAAAGATACGGTACTTGACAATGATGATTCCGCCCAAGTCCCAACTCCCGGCCAAGAGCGGGGGCACTGTGGCAGCGATGATATTGGACCCAAAAAATACCTTTAGCACATCATTTAAGACCAACATCAGCCCGGTAGTGATCAGGATCTGGGCAACCGGTTTGCCATATACCCGCCGCACAGCAGTCAGCTCCGCTAAATAGCCCACAACTACTCCCACAGCCATCCCAGCCATAATGGCGAAGATGAAACTCTGAGTCCGGGAAAATACCCATACTCCGGTATAAGCCCCCCACATAAAGAAACTGCCGTGAGCAAAGTTTAAGACACCCATCAAGCCAAAGATCAGCGAAAGCCCGGAAGCAAGCAGAAAAATCATCATACCGGTTGAAAGGCCGCTCAAGGTAAGATTCACAAAAGTATCCATCCTTACACCGCCCTCCCGTTCCCGCTCTTAGCCGTGATCCCCAGATAACGGCGCTGCAGTTCTTTGTCCTGCTGCAGTTGAGCCATTAAGCCGTCCTGTACGGTATGTCCGTCGTCAATAATAACGTAGCGTTCCCCGACGGCAGAAGCTAAAGCAAAATTCTGCTCCACCAGCACCACCGTAGTATGTTTTTTGATCTCCCGGATAGCCTGGGCCAGTTTTTCCACCATGATTGGGGCCAGCCCCTTGCTCGGCTCATCAACCAAAAGCAACCGGTTGTCATTAACAAAAGCACGCCCAATAGCCAGCATCTGTTTTTGTCCCCCGCTCAGGCTCCCGCTTTTTTGCCGGAGTTTCTGCCCCAAATCAGGGAAGATATCCAGGACAAACTGCAGGCGGGCTTTGGTTGCAGCATCATTTTTGCGCATAGCCAAACGCAGGTTTTCGTCAACGGTCAATTCGGAAAATACACCCTGATCCTCAGGAACAAAACCAATCCCCTTGCGGGCAATATTATAAGGAGGCCGGCCGTTAAGCCTTTCACCCATAAATATGATCTTCCCCTGAGCAGGGGGCGTAAGCCCCATAATAGTTCTCAGAGTGGTCGTCTTGCCTGCGCCGTTGCGTCCCAGTATAACCGTTACTTCTCCTGCAGGCACATCAAGTGAGATATCTTGCAAAATATGAAATTGCCCAATATAGGTCTGGACATGGGATAACTGCATAATCATAAGGTCACCCCTCTAAAGAAAGCTTGGCTTGTGCCAAGCGCAAGCGCCGGCAGAAGCCTTAGCTGCACTTATGCGGAACTACTATGCATTAGTTGAGTAATGCCTGAAATTTATACTTTCCTATACGCCCAGATAGGCCGCCTGGACCTGCTCGTTTTCCATAATGTGTTGCGGCTCTCCCCAAGCCAATAGCTTGCCATTAGCCAAAACCACTAACGTATCCGAGAGGGACATGACCATCTCGATTTTGTGCTCTATCAGCAAAATCGTCCTGTTTTCCGCCTTGAGCCGGGCGAGCAATTCCAGGATCACAGGCACTTCCTCCACCGCCATCCCGGCCGTAGGTTCGTCCAGAAGCAAAACCTTTGGCTCCAGGGCAAGAATGATCGCCAATTCTAATTTGCGTTTATCCCCGTGGGAGAGTGAGCTGGCCGGTTGCTCCGCCTTCTCAGCTAAGTGCACGGTTTCCAGAAGGGCCATGGCACTATCCGTAAAATTGCTGTATTGCCGGTGGTGGCGCAGGAGCTGGTAATGTACACCAGCCCTGGCCTGAACCGCCAATCGAACATTTTCCGCAACGCTTAAATCCGGAAACACATTAGTGATTTGAAAGCTGCGCCCCATCCCCAGTCTTGTCCTCCGATGCGCTGCAAAAGCAGTTACATCTTGTCCCTGGAAAATAATCCGCCCGGATGTGGGAAAAAGCTGTCCACTTAACAAGTTAAAAAACGTAGTTTTCCCGGCACCGTTCGGTCCGATTATGGAGGTGAACGTATGAGGAATGATGTCCAGACTGACCTGGTCGACAGCTGTATGTCCCCCAAACATAATGGTCAAATCCTGAGTGCGGACAATGGGTTCGGTCATGGTTTTCCTCCTTTAATAAAGCCAGTCGTACCCTTTAACTTTAATTCTTTTGGTTACGAATGGGAGGTGATGTCTCTTCCGGGGTCATTTCGCGGACCAGAACCGGCACGGGCCAAGCTACACCTTCCTTTTTCTCCAACTTGATGGCGTAAAGAGTTTGCAAAGCCTGATGATCCTCTTTGCGGAAGGTCATCTGGCCCTTGGGCGTGTCGAAGGACATTCCTTCCATGGCAGCAATCAGCTTCTCAGCATCAGCATCGCCGCCGGTTTTTTCCAGAGCCTGTACGAGCGCCAGAGCAGCCGACATCCCTCCGGCAGTAAACAGATCGGGTGGTTCGTTATACTTCTTCTTGTGTTCCTCAATCAGCCAATCATTGGTCGGGTTTTTCGGCAGTTCATGGTAGTAAACGCTAAAGCCTTCCATACCAACCATATTCCACATAGTTTTCAAGGCAGCCATGTCGGGAGCGCTGGTGGAAATTTTAATGCCTTTCTCAGTAAGTTTCATGTCCGAAAGCTGTTGCCACGGAGTATTAGCTCCTGCCCAGATGACAAACAGATAGTCGGGTTTGGCATTAATGATGCGCTGGATGTTGGCCGTGAAGTCGGTAGTGTTGGCCGCCGGGAATTCCTCCTGCACAAGCTTGGCCCCCAGTTTTTCTGCCACCGGTTTAAAAGCTTTTACGCCATCGCGTCCGTAAGCACTATCCGGTGCCAGCACGGCAATCTTCACACCCGGCTTGGCAATAGCGGTCGCACCGGCTACTGCATCCTGGGAGGAGTTGCGCCCGGTCCGGAATATGTAACGGTTCCATTGGGAACCTGTAATAGCATCAGCCACAGCAGGTTCTACAACCATTACCTTTTTATATTCCTGGGCCAGGGGCAAAATAGCCAAGGCATCAGTCGAACTGGCGCTGCCGACCAAGATATCAACCTTGGCGTCTTCCAGCAGCTTAAGCGCTTTCTGCTTAGCCACATCCGGTTTGGTCTCGGTGTCCTCGATGACGACCTGAATCGACCGCCCGGCTACTTGCTTGCTACCTTTCGTAGCATACTCCAAGCCCAATTCAAAACCCCGTATACTCTGTTTTCCGTAAGCTTCCAATGCTCCCGTCTGAGATGTGGCAATTCCAATCTTAATCGGTGCTTTTTCCACCGGCGCCTGTCCACTGGCGCCGGCGCCGGTGCCGGCGCTATTTGAGGGTTGCGACCCGCAACCAGCCAGAAGAAGAGCAAATCCTACCGTGGCAACTATTCCTGCCGTAAGCCGCTTAGAATTAGTTGGCTGCATACAAAATCCTCCTTAATTCGTAATACTTCAAAATTTGCCTCTGGACCTTTAGCCTGTTTACACTCCACATGATGGTTTGAACCTTGTCACTTCAGTCCCCGGTAAAAAATCTTCCCCGCAGCGCTTCACCTCCCTTGTCCATTCGATGACAATCCCTCCATGATTAAACTCATGGCAGTAGCCAGGGCCTTTTCCGGCACGTCTTCTTCTTCCCACAGAACCCAGCGCATGCCCAGAAACTCAGCTATCCCTATCAAGGCATAGGCAACAGTTTCCGCATCCAAGCGCTTGAACTCCCCTGCTGTCATAGCCGCCTCCAAGCCTTTTATATAGCCTTCGGCAAAGCGGCGGTAATACCACTTATAAAGCTCCTCATCAACAAATTGCACCTCTTGCACGATACGGTAAAGGTTGCGGTGTTCCTTAATAAAGGAAAAGAAAATTGCGAAACCGTGTTCTTCCGCTTCCCGGCGGCTGATGACCCCGCTTACAGCCTGGCTGATTTCCTTACGGAGGCTGTGGCTTAATTCTTTTACCAGCTCTTCGAAAATATTTTTTTTGCCGGGAAAGTAAACATAAAATGTCCCCTGGGCTACACCGGCCTTCAGTGTTATATCTACCACTGAAGTACGGTAATACCCTTTAGTGCCAATCACCTCTTCCGCAGCAGACAGCAGCTTTTGCCGCGTAGCCTCACCCCTGCCGGTCTTAGCCTGGAAATTTCTGTTCTGGCCATCATCCATATTTTGGTCTTTGAACTCCTTTATTGACATCAGAATCACTCCTCTTCACTTGTTTCCAGCGACCTTCCGGAAAAATTCCCGGACCAGACGATTAAATTCAGCGCCTTTTCTAATTCCTCAAAGTTGTAACCTGAATCACCTGTCATGTTTATTCTAGTGCCAGCATCTGTTGAAGTCTATTATTACCCCGTGAATTACTTTATTTTACCTGCCAACAGTAGTAATTGCTTTCCTAACAGTGAATGTCCGGGCATCAACATTTAGCATTTCTCCTCCTTGAGGGTTTATCATTGCTTGGCAGAAGACCCCTACTTCTAAAGTGGGGGATGAATGCCGCTTCCCGCTGGCGCAAAAAATTCTTTTAACCAAAACAAAACACTTGTTCTCTTTATTAATAAATGGTATAATGGAGGCAATAAAATAAATGAAAAGGTGGTGAAAGAGATTGTACCGCGTAATCAAGACATCTTTTCGAACGTCTAAAACGGACCTTGACCGGTTGTTCGCCTGTAATCGTGAATCCGCCAGGGTATGGAACGATTGCCTGAGCCACGCCAAAGAGCGCTACAAACAA
>JAJZTU010000265.1 GCA_021848765.1 Bacillota bacterium | reverse complement strand
ATGGTGATATCCCTGCCAATCCCTGACTGATAAGCATAGGCCAGAATAAATTCCTTTTCCCCATCCCTTTCCACCAGCCGCCTGTGCTTTATTTTTTCGGTGAACTTCCCTGCCCGGTCAATAATTCCGGCCTGTTTCAACTGGCCCAGGCAGTCGATCAATCCTGAGCCGCAGATACCTGCGGGTCTCCCTCCACCCACAACGGACAGTTCCACTTCCCAGGTAAACTGATCAATGCTTACCCTCTCAATGGCGCCCCGCATAGCCCGCATGCCGTGGGTAATGCCTCCGCCTTCAAAAGCCGGACCGGCAGAGCAGGCACAGGTGACCATCCACTGGTTATTGCCCAGGACCATTTCCCCATTGGTGCCTATGTCTACCAGGAGGGTCATGGGCTCTTCATCGCCCAATCCGGTGGCCAGTACCCCGGCGACAATATCCCCGCCAACATAGCTGGCCACTGAAGGGAAGCCAAAAACCCCGGCCTGGGGGTGGATGAGCAGTCCCAGTTTTTCCGCTGTGAGCGGTGGTATTTTGCTTAGGGTTGGGGTGTAGGGTTCCAGCCTGATGTAGCGGGGAGAAATCCCCAGGAACAGGTGGCTCATGGTAGTATTGCCGGCCACAGTCATGGCATGAATATCTTGAGCTTCCAGGTTATTCCCGGCGATGATTTCCTTCAGCAGCCCGTTAATGGTGTCCAGTACAGCAGTTTTGAGTTCCGACAGTCCGGAAGGTTCCTCCACGGCGTGAACTATACGGCTGATGACATCATCACCATAGGTGGCCTGCCGGTTGTAGGTACCCCTGCGGTCCAGCACTTTTCCGGTAGCCAAATCCACCAGAGCCGCTACTACAGTGGTAGTACCGATATCCACCGCTATGCCAAGGCTGGGCTTTGGCGAGCTTCCGGGTTCTACCCGGATAACTTCCCAAAAACTCCCCCGGTTTACCAAAGTTGCCGTAACCTTCCACCCCGCCTCCCGGAGAATGTCAGCCAATTCGCCCATCACCGGAAAGCTTACCCGGAGGTCGGTGATTCCGGAATCCTGTCTCAATTGGGCCAGCAGGCGGCAATAGTCACTGGTCCAATCCTCCAGGCTGGGCGGGGTAAGTTCTACAACAAACTTCCGGCTTAAGGGTTCCAGGGAATAAGCTGAAAGTCCGTCTTCAGCTTCAGCTTCAGCCTCCGCCCGGCCCTCGCCCAGAAGTACCTGGTGACGGTTTAGCCTGGACTCTTCAGGTATGGAAATGGAAAGGTCTCCCTGGACAAAGGTCTGGCAGGCCAAAACCGTACCCGCTTTACGCTGGTTGATGGACAGGTTAAGCTGGCTTTCCACCCTTGGCTCCCCGTCTCTCACCTGAACCAGGCAGCGCCCGCAGGTTCCTGCTCCCCCGCAGGTACTCTCTACCCCCAGGCCGCCCCTGGCCGCAACCTCCAACAGGTTATCACCCGTTTTGGCGGTTACAGTGACCTCATCCGGCAAGATGCGCACCTTAAACTCCTCTCTGGTCATTCCTCTCCCCCTCTCGTACTCTCTCTATGGGTCAATATTTATTAAGTTTTTAGATCTACTAGTTTGATTATACTCGGTATCATAATTCGCTGTCAATATTATCAGCGAATGATTTCCTAAAAATCCCCCTTGTGGTACAATAGGTCTAGAGAAATTCCGAGGAGGAGATAACTTTGGCTTTATACGAATTTGAAGGAAAACGACCGGAAATCCACCCTACGGCCTTTGTTCACCCTGAGGCTACCGTTATCGGAGATGTAACCATTGCTGCCAACTGCTATATTGGTCCCGGCGCCCGCCTGCGCGGAGACTGGGGAGCCATTAGAATCGGGCCCGGCTCTAATGTCCAGGAGAATTGCGTAATTCATGTCCAGCCGGACAAAGAGGTAATCTTGGGCCCGGACAGCCACATCGGTCACGGGGCTGTTCTCCACGGTCCTACCCTGGAAGAACATGTAGTAGTGGGAATTAATGCCGTAATCCTGGACGACGCTGTTATCGGGGCAGGTTCCTGCCTGGGAGCAGGCGCCGTCGTGCTGGCCAACACAGTTATTCCACCCAAAAGCCTGGTGATGGGCACACCCGGAAAGGTGGTCTCCGAAGTATCTCCTAAACTGGAAGGTTTCCTGAACTGGGGAACGGGCGTCTATCACACCCTGCCTAAGCGCTGTCATGAAACCCTGAAAGAGCTGCCTGCCAAATTATGTCAGGCAACTGAAAACTGCTAAACCATTTTAATTGCGCCCCGTGGACACGCTTCCACACATTTGCCACATCCGGTACACAGGGTAGTCACGTAAATATACTCCCCATCTTCATTGGTAATGGCATTGGATGGACACGCTTTCATGGCCGGACAATTTTTTTCCAGGCCACAGCGTTCCGGGTCCACAAATGCTCGTTTCCGGTTTGACATTTATTACACCTCCATTGTTACACCTTTCCCTGATTATACTATACATTTTATTCGCCGTCTATGCTTTTGGTGAAACAAATACTCTCGGTGAACCAAACCGTAGCCGATGCACTACCGGTCGGATACCTGCCCGGTCCGGCGCTCTTAGCTCCGTACTAAGCAGCTCTAAGGCTCGGTGTGCTAATGGAATTGACCAACCTCGCTGATGGGGCATCCGTGCCCCCAGCGAGGTTGCCGGCGTCCGTGCCGGCAAGGTCAATTCCATTGCACACCTTCACCAAGAGCTGCTAAGGTCCGGAGCCATGAGCCCCTAAACCGGACAGGTATCCGACCTGGGTCAAGTGTTCAGCCGCTTTGCTTTCAGCATTACCAATAAGCGAATTGCCCGTGCAGGTACCAACCGGTAGTAATAATTTGGCCTGGCTGGTCACTTGCGGCGGGTGCCCTGTTACTTCTTAACTATTGCCTGGGTTGCCAGCAGTTCAGCCTGCCGGGAAAGGTCGATGGACTTGCCCAGGGTTTCCAGGGCCAGCTCCGGGTTATGGAAGCCGGTACTGTTTTCAGCGGCTACAAAGTCCCACTGCCACTGTCCCCGGACTACCAGATCCTGGGCCTGCTTGACCAGGTTAGGATCAGCTCCCGGTGTAGCTATGGCTTTGGCTACAGCCTTATGGGCTGCATTGGAAGCAGTTTCAGCTTTCAGCAGCAAATCAAAGGTCTTGGTCTGGATAAAGGTTACCCTGGCTTTAAGCCAATCACTGCCATTCCGGTGGCAGGCGCCACAGGAGCGCTCCAGGGTTTTTAGCGGACTGGTCCACTGGTGGGAAGAAATCTTGTTTTTGCCTACTTTTTCATAAGGCATATGACAGTCGGCACAGGCCACACCGGCCGACCCATGGGTTCCACTCTGCCACGTTTCAAATTCCGGGTGTTGGGCTTTGAGCATCGGGGCTTTGGAATCGGGATGTTCCCAGTCCTGGAAACCGGGTGTCACCTGCCGGTAGTAACTCTCTATTTCATCGGGGCTAAAGCCTTTATCCCAGGGGAAAGCAACCTCTTTGGTATCTTTTTTGAAGTAATACTCTACATGGCACTGCCCGCATACATAGGAACGCATGTCCTGCCGGCTGGCCTTGGAGACATCCACTCCCCTGCGCTGCATGGCCTGGATGAATGCCGGCCGGGTGACCTTAAGTTCCATGGTTTTGGGGTCGTGACAGTCAGCACAGGCGATAGAATGTTTAACCTGTTTGGAGATCTCCGAGAAGGGGGTAGAGTAATATTTTAAGCCCATCTCTTTGATTAAACCGGGGGCAGAGGGAGTTTTGCAGGTCATGCAGGAACCGGTGGATTTGGGAGTAATTCTTTTGATTTCCCGGATATCCTGAAGAGCATAGGTATGCCCCCTGTCCTCGTTATATTCCTTTGCAAACCCATATCCCTTAAACAGTTCAGGCAACAAAGGCTGGGTCAGGTATTTGGAAACCTTTTCCGAACCACCAAATTGGGTCTGGCCACCCTCATTGTTTTTCAGGTAACTGGCATACTGGTCAGGATAGGTTTTTCCCCAGACAGCGGGGTCCAGTTCCCCTTCCG
This sequence comes from Bacillota bacterium, assembly GCA_021848765.1. Taxonomy (GTDB): domain Bacteria; phylum Bacillota; order Carboxydocellales; family JAJZTU01; genus JAJZTU01. Next base: position 768 of record JAJZTU010000265.1, on the reverse strand, counting down.
GAATGGCTTTAAGGTCTGCCCCGGCGGTCTCTTTAACCTCACCGTTACCACAACCCGACAAACCAAACATCAACAGCGATAGAAACATAATCCCCAGAACGTAAATCTTTAATCTTTTCAATCCAAACACCTCTCTCCTGTTTTCTCCGATAACCTACTGCCGGTGCGGGGTATCCCGGTGACAATCAAAACAGTATTTGCCGCCTCCTATTTTGGTGTCTTTAAGCAACTCTCCATGGCAGCGCAGGCAGTTGGACTGAATTATCCGGGCGCTTTTCTCCTTCAGGCGGATATTGTCCGGGACCTCTCCCAAAGTGTTGGCATAAACATGCCCTAAGCCACTGGTAGCCTTGAAGAACAGTTTTTCTGCTTTGCCTGCCGGGGCATGACAGTCATTACAACTGACCTGCCGGTGGGCCGAATGACCCCAGGAATTAAACATTGGAGCCATCACGTGACAGGAGGTACAAAACTGGGCCCGCTCAGTGTATTTCATGGCAGCGCCGGCAGAGGCCACAAAGAAAACCAGTAGTGAAGCAACCAGCACTGCAAGCTTGATAAATGACTTTTGCTGCAATTTAATCTCCCTCCCCCTTATGTAATTTTTCACAAAGTACTGCACACTAACTGCTCAAATTGACAGCCTGGATTACCACCGTCACTATCTCCATTTGCTATCCCCGGATATACCGTCACTATCTCCATCACTATCCCCGGCACTATCCCCGGCACTATCCCCGGCACTATCCCCGGCACTATCCAGCCGGA
>JAJZTU010000264.1 GCA_021848765.1 Bacillota bacterium | reverse complement strand
CCTGCTCCAACTGATTGGTAACCCCGGCCGTTTCCTGTACGGTAGCATTTTGCTCAGTATTGCCGGCCGCCAGTTGCCCCATGGCCCCGGCAACCTGCTGGGCCGAAGCAGCTGTACTCCCGGCAATCGTGGTAAGCCCGGCGCTGGTAGCCGCTACCTGCTGTACTGCGTCCTGTACTTCACTGATCAGGCGCCGGAATTTACCCAGCATGTTAACATATGACTTGGCCAGAACACCTAACTCGTCAGTGCTGTCTACCTCCAGCTTGCCCCTGAGGTCACCGTTCTCCGCAGCTTGCATGGTTGTCAGCATAGCCAGTATCGGGCGTTCCATCCGCTTGGCAAACAACAATACTATAACCGCTCCGATTATCACCACAAGCAAGGAAACCAAAGCTATGCCAAACACAGTTTGGAGGACTAGTTCATCGATAAAATCTTTGGACACACCCACATACCACATGCCGATAATCTTGCCCTGAGCATCTTTAATCGGCCGGTAGGCGGTCTGGACCTTTTTACCTACTACGACAGCTTCGCCGTAAAAGTCCTTACCTTCCTTTAGAACAGTCTGAATCACATCCGGGGCTGCCTTGGTGCCAATAGCCCGGCTGCCGTCATCTTTCTTAACAGTAGTCGCAATCCGGGTATCGCCGAGAAAAACGGTGTTGCTGCCGCCGGTAAGCTGGTTTACCCCATCCACCAGGGCAAAATTACCGTTCATCAAGGTAGTGCCCTTATATAGCTTATCTCCCTCCACCCGCCACTCCCCGGGAATTTGGGCGTTAACCAAACTCCAGGTAGTTGCCAGGTCCGATTTGGATTTGGCCTGAACTGCCGATATAATGTTCTGCTTTGCCATCCATACAGCGAAAACTGCTACTGCCAGTACGGTCAGGATAATGAGTCCTGAGCAAATGCCAATTAACTTTGTTCTGATTTTCACGGTAACTTCACCCCTATTCAATTTGCTTTACATTCTTCACCATATTTTTTCATATATTCTAGCTTTATCGTCATTTTCCTCCTTTTTAGATGCCAAAATGCATGGCCGGCTGACCATGCATTCTACGTTTTCGATATTTAACTCCAGGAACTTTCGAGGTTCTAACCTATTTCGGCTACTTCTGCCTCAGAAATATCAAAATTTGCCCATACCCCCTGGACATCATCGTGGTCCTCCAGGGCATCCATAAGTTTGAGCATTTTCCTGGCATCATCCCCGGTCAATTCTACCGTGGTCTGGGGCAACATGGTAAGTTCAGCCAGGTCATACTTGATTCCGGCCTCGACCACCGCCTGTTTTACATTCTCCAGATCGTCCGGCTGAGTAATAATTTCAATGGCATCTTCCTCAACCTGGACATCCTCGGCTCCCCCTTCGAGGGCAGCCATCATTATCTCATCTTCATCCTTGGTCAGGTCTTCCTTGCCAATAACTATTAAGCCCTTATGGTCGAACATCCAGGCCACACATCCGGTCTCACCCAGGTTTCCGCCGTTCTTGGAAAAAAGGTGGCGAATTTCCCCGGCAGTGCGGTTGCGATTGTCAGTCATGATGTTTAATAAAACAGCAACACCCCCGGGACCATAGCCCTCATAAACAATTTCCTCATAGTTTACCCCGGCCAGGTTGCCTGATGCCTTGTCAATTATCCGTTGAATGTTATCCTGGGGTATATTATTTTCCCTGGCCTTTTGAATAACTCCTTTAAGCCTGAGATTGACCTCCGGGTCCTGGCCCCCGTTTTTAACCGCTACCATCAGTTCTTTACCGATTCTGGTGAAAATCCTGCCCCGGACGGCATCCTGTTTGGCTTTTCTGTGTTTTATATTAGCCCATTTAGAGTGGCCTGACATAGTCCTACTCTCCCTTCCGTGAAATAACGCCAATATTTTAACACAAAAAGGGCAGAAAAGACAAGTAGTCTGTTTCCGGCGGTGTGTTTATCCGGGACTTTGTTACATACCGGGGGCCAGGGTGCGCTTGTGTTCGGACTTGCTGTGCAGCATCTCCATCCTGGCCATAACTTCAGGATTACCTTCCCCGGTTAGCAGGATTTTGTCGGCCTCTTCATAGGTGAAACCCATTTCGCCTTCATCAGTTTGGTCTGTCCAGAGGTCCGCGCTGGGCGCCTTATTGATGATACTCTCAGGTATGCCCAGGGTTTTGGCCAAGATGCGCACCTGAGCCTTGACGATGCCGGCAATAGGGTTAAAGTCACAGATTTGATCCCCGCCTTTGGTCTCATAACCCAGGTGGATTTCCGTCCGGTTACAGGTCCCAATAACCAGGTAGCCTAATTGACCGGCAACCGCATATAGGGTGGCCATCCTTGCTCTGGCCTTGGTATTGCCCACAGTCAGGGTACAGAGCCCCTCTTCAGGTTTCAGCAGCCCACCTGCCTGCATACCGGCGGTAACCGCACCCAGGAGTTCATCAGTAGTCCTATCCAGGTTCACGGTGAGCAATTTTAGGCCGGTGGCCCGGGCCAGCGCCTGGGCATCCGCCTGGTGAACAGGGTTACTGTAGGCCGGCATCCAAATGCCTACCACATTTTCCGGACCCAGGGCCCTGATTGAGAGAGCGGACACCACAGCACTGTCGATACCACCGGATATCCCTGCCACTACTCCGCGCATTCCGGCCCGGTCTACCTGGCCCCGGATAAATTTCACCCGTGTTGCTATATCCTGTTGTACCCCGGCTTCATAAGCTTTGAGAATTTCCTCATAGTCTCCTGCCACTGTCTTCCCCCCCACTTGTCCTAATCTTTATCTTCATCCTACCACAATCATTTTCGGAGGGCAAATACGTAAAAAAGATTTAGCCTTTTCCGTGACGGAAAAGGCTTCGTTACAGGGTCACTCACCTGATGATTTCTTCATTCCCTTCATGTCTATATTCATCAGCACGGACGGTACGGGCCCAATAATGATATTGTCAGCCACTTGAACCACTGTGGACACCTTGGCCTGGGAATTCATGAAGGGGATTAACACCATTATCTCGGTATTGATCTTCAGGGAAAGGATGTGCCTGGTCTGGTTGATACCGGCCTGCTTGAATTCGTTGATTACCTCTACATCCACCGTACCCATGGGCACAACCGATACTTTAAGCTTAGGCCCCTGAGCTGCGAGAAGTTTGCTGCCCAGGACTACACCCAGGGGAATACCTAAGTCCTGTCCGGACAAGTTTTTAAGGGCTTCGTTTACCTCCAGCAGGGTGGTGGCTTGCAGCTTTCCAATTTTTATCAGGTTGGGTTGAATTAGCACAGGCCGGTCCTGCCGGTCTTTGTGGATGATCATCAGGTCCCGGTACTCTACATTGCTCACAATCTTATCGGCAATGACCCGGTTAATGGTTTCCACCGCTATCTGCTTGGCCCGGATTTCCGCAACCTTAGCAAGGACAGGTTCAAAGCTTTTCTCCAGACTGTAGAAGGTCCAAGCAGAAAAGGCCAAAACCAGTATTAACCCGGAAAGCAACAACCTTCTTCCTTTACCTTTTTTACGCCCACCCAGTACAGACCCTAAATCTCCCAGGCATAACTGAGCTCCCGGTATCAGGCGCCTAAACATGAAGGCTAGCCGGGTCCGCAAATCAATTCCGGTTATCCACCACCGGTTCCGCACTCTCCACCAGATTACCCTTCTGCCATACAAAGCTGCCACCTCCCATACCCCAGCTTATGTAGACAGAAGTTTAAATGTGATTACTCCACAACTATCCGGGCAAACTTCCTCTTTCCGGCCCGGATGATCATGCCGGTGGAAACCGCTACTTTTGCGTTGACATCAGCAACTTTTTCCTCGTTCAGCTTTACTGCACCTTGAGTTATGAGGCGGCGGGCCTCAGATGTGCTGGTTACCAGGCCGGCCAATTGCAGCAGCTTGGCAGGAGCAATCTCCCCGTTCTCCAGCTCACCGGCAGGTATTTTGGCATCCGGAATCTCATCGGGAAGTTCCCCTTTTTGGAAGATGTTCTTGAACTCTTCCTCAGCAGCCAGGGCGGCCTCCGGGCCATAATAGGCCGTAACCAATTCCCTGGCCAGACGCATCTTCACATCTCTGGGGTGAAGCGAACCGTCAGCCAGGCCCTTTTCAACAGCCCGCACATCTGCTAAGGAAACAGGTGTAACCAGTTCAAAATATCTTACCATTAAATTATCAGCAATGGACATGGTCTTGCCATACATTTCCCGGGGGGAATCGGTGATACCGATATAGTTCCCCAGGCTTTTGCTCATCTTGTTGACTCCGTCCAGGCCTTCCAGGATGGGCATCGTGATAGCAATTTGCGGCTCCTGGCCCCACTCTTTTTGGAGGGTACGTCCCATCAGGAGGTTAAACTTCTGGTCGGTCCCGCCCAGTTCAATATCCGCTTCCAAAGCCACAGAGTCATAGCCCTGCATCAAGGGATAGAAAAACTCGTGCACACTGATGGCTATACCCTCCCGGTAGCGCTTGGCGAAATCATCCCGCTCCAGCATCCGGGCAACTGTATATTTGGAAGCCAGTTCAATAATTTGCGCAAAATTCAAAGGAGCCAGCCATTCACTGTTAAACCGCATTTGGGTTTTATGAGGGTCCAGTATCTTAAAGATTTGCTCCCTGTAGGTTTGGGCATTGGCCAGCACCTGTTCTTCAGTCAATTGTTTACGGGTCTCGGACTTCCCTGTGGGGTCTCCAATCCGGGCAGTGAAATCCCCCAGGATGATAATTACCTGGTGGCCCATTTCCTGAAACTGGCGCAGCTTCTGCAGCACAACCGTATGGCCCAGGTGAATGTCCGGGGCGGTGGGGTCAAGGCCCAGTTTGACCTTCAAAGGCCGGTTTTCTTGCAGGGATTTCTTCAATTTTTCA
>JAJZTU010000263.1 GCA_021848765.1 Bacillota bacterium | reverse complement strand
CCAAACTGCCTATTTCAGGGAAGTGCACGACACTGAACAAGGGGTGCTGGATGGACTGAAAGAATATATGAGAGGCTTGCCGGCATATGCACCCAGGTTCTTTAGGGTGGCAGAACCTGCCGAGCCTAAGTTTCCGGTTGAAGAATTAAACCGCATCATTCCGGCGAATCAAAAAAGACCCTATGATATCCTGCAGGTAATTGCCCGGATTGCTGACAACAGTGAGTTTATGGAATACCGGCCGGACTATGGGATTGAAGTTGTTACCGGGATAATTAAGTTAGACGGTTTTCCCGTAGGCATCATTGCTAACAGGCAAGGTGTTTTCAATAATTACCCGGAATATGCTGAAGGAGCTTACCCGGGTGTCGGCGGTAAACATTACCGCCAGGGCCTGATTAAACAGTCCGAATTTGTTACATTCTGCGGAAGGGATAACCTGCCTATTATCTGGTTACAGGATACTACCGGGATTGATGTGGGAGACCTGGCCGAACAGGCCGAACTACTCGGCTTGGGTCAAAGCCTGATATATTCTATTGAAAAGACTGAATTAGCCATGATGTGCATAGTTATCCGGAAAGGTACAGCTGCAGCCCACTATATTATGGGAGGCCCCCAGGCCAATAATAATAATGCCTTTACTTTAGGTACACCGGTTACCGAAATCAACGTTATGCACGGTGAAACCGCTGCCGCAGCTTCCTTTGCCAGAAGGCTGGTTAAAGAGCAGGAGGCCGGTCGGGACCTGCAGCCGGTTATTGACAAGATGAACAAGATGGCCCAGGAGTACACCGACAAGTCAAGGCCGGTCTACTGTGCCCAGAATGGTTTTGTGGATGAAGTTGTTAACCTGCCGGATATGAGGAAATATTGTGTAGCCTTTGCGGGCGCTAATTATCAAAACCCGAAATCCATCACACCGGTACATCAAATGATTCTCCCCAGAACCATTAAGGGTTAGAGAAAACTGAAATGTATTAAAGGAGAGATAATCCATGAATTTTGGTTTAACCGAAGAACAAAAAATGTTACAGGACACCGCCCGGAAGTTTGCGGAGAAAGAAATTGTCCCTACTATGGAAGAGGATTTGAAAAACCATACCTTCCGCCGGGAGACGGTCAAGAAGATGGGAGACATGGGCTTTTTTGGCTGCGGAATACCGGAAGAGTACGGCGGTAACGGTTTTGGGATTCTGGAATCGGTGCTGATTGCTGAGCAGTTGGCTAAAGTTAATGCTTCCTGGCGGCTGCCCTTAAACATGCAGAACATCGGACCTGCCCTGACTGTAAACCATTTTGGCACCCCGGAGCAAAAGGAGCGGTTTATCCCCGATTGGGTGAGCGGGGATTCCCTGGGCTATTTTGCCATTACCGAACCTAATACCGGCTCTGATGTGGCCAGTATGAAGACTACTGCCACCGACAAGGGTGACCACTGGGAAATCAATGGCAGTAAAATGTGGATCTCCCAGGCGCCCTATGGGGACTGGGGTCTGCTCTATGCCTTTACCGACCGGGAAAAGAAATATAAAGGCATGACTTGTTTTATCATTAATCTGAAGGAAATGGAAGGGGTAACGGTCAGGGAAATCACCACCAAGATGGGCCTGGCCAATTCACCCACCGGTGAGATCGCCTTTGATGGGGCCAATATCCCCAAGGATTCGGTACTCGGTAATGTAGGTGACGGATTTAACATCTGCATGTGGCAGTTGAACAACACCCGGATCAGCTGTGCTTCCGGAGCGCTGGGTGTGGCGGGGGCCTCTATTGAAGCAGCGGTTAATTATGCCAATGAGCGGACCCAGTTTGGTCAAAAGATAGCTTCTTTCCAAATGATTAAAGCTTCCATTGCGGAGATGGTGGCCGAGCATGAGGGAGCCCAACTGTTGGTTTACCGGGCTGCCTGGCTGAAAGATCAGGGGCTGCCCAACCAGTACGAAACCTCCCTGGCTAAACTGGTGGCCAGTGAATCAGCAGTCCACTGTGCCAATGAAGCCATGAAGATACTGGGCTCCTATGGCTATTCTTCTGAGTATCCGGTTGAGCGCTACCTGCGGGATGCCAAGTCCTTCCAGGTAGTGGAAGGGACATCCAATATCCAGAAGCTGATTATTTCAGGGGTAGCCTTGGGTGAAGCTAAAAATCGTTAGGAATATAAACGGCCTGAAATGACTTGGAGGGAATTGTTTTGCTACGAGTAAGCCAGGTAATGACACGCCTTTCTATTAGCCTGTATGCATATAACTCCATAGGGGACGCACTGGCTTTAATGCGGGAAAAAAAGGTTGCCGGTTTGCCTTTGGTAAATGAACAAGGGCATTTGCAGGGCATGGTGACCAAAGAGCAAGTTCTGGAGAAAGGTTTAAAGCAGGTTTCACCGGACGATAAGGCAGCTGAGTATCTAACTACCCGTTTTATCGCTTTAAAGGAAGATGCATTGGTGGAAGACGTCTGGGATTTGCCCTTTGAAATCTTCCCTGTTTTAAATAGCCAGGAGGAAATTACCGGGGTAGTAACTAAATATGCCCTAGGCCAGGCTTATTTTCAACAAACCAACCTGAGGCGTCAAGAGTTGGAGGCTGTCTTTAACTCGGCTTACAACGGCATAATTGCTATCAATAAACAAGGAATCATTACGTCTTTGAATCCTGCTGCGGAAAAACCAGCCAGGGCCACCCGGCAGGAGGCAGTAGGCCGTTTTCTCAATGAGGTGATTGTTCCGACCGGGCTTTTAGATGTTGTCCGTACCGGGATTCCTGAGTTCGGTGTTAAGTTCCAGGTGGGAAGACGACAGTATCTTGCCAACCGCACGCCCATAATCAAAGACGGTGAGGTAGTCGGGGCGGTAGGTGTTTTCCAGGATGTCTCGGAATTAGAGAGTATCCTGCAGGAATTGCACACTGTTAAACAATTGAATGATGAGTTGCGCACTGTTGTGGATTCATCCTTTGACGGGATTATTGTTTGTGACGCCCAGGGGGAAATCCAGCGGTGCAATCCGGCTGCGGAACGAATTCTGGGAATCCCCCGAACGAAACTAATCGGTGAACCCTTGCGGAATCTAGTAGATAAAGGGGTTATGACCCAAAACATAATCCTTCTCGTCAGGAATCAAGGAGTTCCGGTAAGTATTGTGGAAAAAACCAATTCAGAGCATTCTTTGATAATAACAGCTAACCCGGTTTATGACGGACAAGGAGAAATTGTTAAGATAGTTATTAACATTCGCGATATGAGCGAACTGTTGGAACTTCGGGAAGCTTTGCAAGAAAGTAAACAACTGTCCGAAAAGTACCAGTCTGAGATTGCCAAGATGCGCACCCATATCGAACCCCGCCAGGAAGTGGTATTCCAATCGACAGCAATGCAAAATGCGTATGACCTGGCCATCCGGGTAAGCCAGGTGGATTCTCCGGTAGTGTTAATCGGAGAGCGGGGTGTGGGCAAGGAAGAGCTGGCTAAGCTTATCCATTTCCAGAGTGAACGCCAGGACGGGCCGTTTCTAAAGTTAAACTGTGGCGCCATTCCTGAACAGGTACTGGAGACTGAATTGTTCGGTTATGTTGCCGGCGCTTTTCCCGGTGCAGGCAAAAAGGACAAACCTGGCCTTTTTGAACTAGCCCATCAGGGTACAATCTATCTTGAGGACATTGGGGAACTGCCCCCGGCAATCCAGGTCAGGTTGTTGCGTACGCTGCAGGACAAAGAGGTAGTGCCTCTGGGCGGCCGGCAGGCAGTACAGGTAGATGTCCGGGTGATTGCTGCCAACACCGGCCCCTTAATAGAACTGGTGGAACAGGGCTCCTTTAGAGAAGAATTATTTTTCTACTTAAATGTTGTTCCGATAAAAGTTCCTCCTCTAAAAGAACGCAAGGCGGATATATTACCACTGCTGCATTATTACCTTGCACAGTACAATCAGCGTTATAACCTGAATAAAGAGCTCTCCCCGGAGGCAGTAAGTTTACTGTTAAACTATGAATGGCCCGGTAATGTGCGGGAACTGGCCAATGTTCTGGAAAGACTGGCTGTTACTGCAAAAGGTAAGGCTATTACAACCGATGAGGCAAAAACTGCTCTCGACCAAAAGGTACAGGGACCGGCTCAGTTGGTTACCGTTTCAGGTATTATTCCCTTAAAAGAAGCAATTGAAGAAGTTGAGCACATTCTGGTCAGCATGGCCATGGAGCGTTACGGTACCACGGTAAAGGCAGCAGAGGCCCTGGGCGTAAACCAGTCCACTGTGGCCAGGAAATTAAAAAAGGTTAAGGAAGCAGGGGCGGAATAGCGCTTTAATCCAAAGCTAAAAACTATCGAGTAAAAACCGAATTCAGAAGCGGATTCGGTTTTTATTTTTATGCTGAAATGCATAATGGCTAAAGAATGTTTTTATTGAGTCGTTTTTCAGTAAAAAAGAACATCTGATGAGTGTTGGAGAGAATACGATTATGCAAAATCGCAGAGGAGCAAAAGTTGCAACAAAACATCTAATACCTAAATATATACCATTAAAACTCTAAAAACCCCCACTCGGAATAAACAGTATTTACCGCCAATAATAAGTTGTATAAAATGGTATTAAGAATTTGAAGGTTTAATGCATTGATGTTGAAATAATGCAATTTTGCATAGAATACTCTGCCTGCTGCTCTGAAAGATTAGTTTTTTATAGATATCCAGGATAATCAAGGTAACGGAGGTGATGGCAACTATTAAAAACAGGAGGTATTGGCTCAAGCTAATTTTTCCTGATCACACAATGGAAAGTGGCGGGATGGACCGGTGGTGAAGATTATTTGTCTGAGGGGGGTGTTGAAAACGGATAGGGTAACAATCATTCAATTAGGCTTGGTTCTAAATATTATCCTATTTGCGG
>JAJZTU010000262.1:1955-4884 GCA_021848765.1 Bacillota bacterium | reverse complement strand
CAGTAATGCCTAACCTGGAGAATACCCGGGAGGAGGCACGCCTGGCTGTTCAAAAGGGCTACCAAGTGATTATCCATATGCCCATGGCGCCGGAAGTTGGCAAAGCCAGTTGGTTAGGCCCCGGGGCAATAACCCCTGATTTAAGTGAGGATGAAGTTTCCCGGCGGGTAAGAGCTGCTATTATCCAACTTCCTGAGGCTGTCGGTCTCAGTAATCATACCGGTTCGAAAATTACTGCTGACCGCAAAATGATGAAAGCGGTCCTCAGAGAACTAAAAGCCAACAACCTCTTTGTATTGGACAGCAGGACTACAGAGAAGACGGTAATCCCAGACCTGGCCAGGGAAATGGGGGTTCCCTGGGCTGAGCGGTCAGTCTTTCTGGATAATGCCAATGGGACGGAAAATATCAAAAAACAACTGGATCTGCTGGCAGTCACCGCCTTGGAGAAAGGTGAAGCAATTGGGATTGGTCATGTAGGTAAAACCGGCCCGTCCATGGCTAAGGCCCTCGAGGACTATTTGCCCCAAATGAAGGCCAGGGGAATAGTAATCGTCCCTGTATCTAAATTAACGAAACAGTAATTAATAGATAAATCTACCTGCCAATGACATAAAAGGGACCTTCCTTGGGACATAATAGCTAAAGATACTGCCTGGATTCGCTAAAGGGTCTGAAGGAGGGAATTTTTATGTCAACCACTATTGTAGGAGTTTTCGGCTCCCGCCAGCAAGCCGAAGATGCACTCTATGCTTTACGCAACCAGTTAGAATCCCAAAATGTAGCAATTATTGTCAGAAATGAAGAAGTGGGCACAGCCCAAGTATCCACCGGGGTGGCAGGCAGAAATCCTGCCGCCGGCTCGACTATGGCTCCCACGATGTCCAACACTATGGGCAACACCATGGTTAACAGAATGGCAACCGGAGCCCTGGGCGCCATGCCTACAAACCTGATAGGTGAACTCACTCAGGATGCCATGGACCTGGGTGGGACAGCCGGACAATTAGTTGGCCGCGTAGCTGCTCTTGCCGCTACTGCTAGCTTTACCCTGCCTGCCGTGATGATGGGACCTATGCTGCAGGGCATGCTGGGGTCCATGGCCATGCCTGGCATGGTGAATCCCATGATGCCGGTGCCCCTGGCCAACACCATGCAGGCAGGGGCGCCCCAGGGAACGGACCTGACCGGCAGGAGCACTAACTCCTGGTCAACCCAAAGTCAGGGCTGGGGTGAGAAAGTAGTCATCACTATCCAGGCCGATGAGAACCTTCCTCACGCTGTAGATATTCTTCGTAACCACGGAGCCCGGGAAGTAAATACTTATACAGCGTGAAACCGTCCTGGTTAAGGAGAAAAAACTCCCCGGATTTGGGGAGTTTTTCTCTACTACTTTACCACCTGGCCATTTATGAACACTTTTTCCACCCGGGTCTGGATATCCAGGGGGTGGCCGCTTAGGATGATTATATCAGCATCTTTGCCGGTTTCCAGACTGCCTACGCGGCTGTCCAGGCCACAGATTTCAGCGGCATTAATGGTAACAGCTTTTAGTGCTTCCTCCTCGGGCAGACCTTCCCGGACGGCATAGGCGGCACAAATATTCAGGTAGTTTAGCGGAATTACCGGGTGGTCAGTCATCAACGCCAGCTTTACCCCAGCCCTGTACAAAACTCCCGGTGTCGCCGTGGTACGGTCCTTTAACTCCACTTTGGAACGGCTGGTCAGCAAGGGTCCTACCACCACCGGAATCCCTTTAGCGGCCAAAAAATCAGCGATCTTGTGACCTTCAGTGCAATGCTCGATTACAATATCCACTCCGAATTCCTCAGCAATACGCACTGCTGTAGCGATATCGTCAGCTCTGTGGGCATGAGCCCGCAAAGGAATTTCTTTCTGCAAAACCTTGACCAGAGTCTCCAGCTTCAAGTCCCGTTCGGGGTGTTTTTCACTGTCTTCCGTACCTTGCTCCAGTTTGCGCAGGTAGTTTTGGGCCTTGACCAGGGCCTCCCTCAATAGGGCAGCAGTACCCATCCGGGTGGCCGGCATCTTCTTTTGCCCGCCATAAACGCGTTTGGGGTTTTCCCCAAAGGCTATCTTCAAGCCGGCCGGCGCCCTGATAACCATTTCATCCACTACCCGGCCACAGGTCTTAAGGGCAATTGCTTCTCCACCGATGACATTAGCGCTTCCCGGCCCGGTAAGCACAGTGGTAATTCCGCCCTCCAGGGCATCTTTAAACCCCTCATCTTCGGGATTAATCCCGTCAATGGCCCGCAGATGCGGGGTGACAGGGTCAGTCCACTCGTTGCAGTCATCCCCTTCTTCCCGGTAAATCTCTTCATAAATACCTACATGGCAGTGGGCATCTATGAGACCTGGCATTACCACTTTTCCTGCTGCATCGATGACCTCCGCTCCGGGGGGGATTTGTAAACCGGGTTCTCCTGCTTTCCCTACAGCCTTAATTGTCGCACCTTCCACGATAACTATTCCCGGGTTATATTCAGTCCCGGCCATAGTCAAAACCTTACCGCCCACTATCGCTAACATCCTGCTGCCCCCTTCAGTTGAGAAGTAAATACCCCTCTTAGCATTCCATCACCGGTCCGTTGGAATCTTCACTTAAGCATTGGCCTCTTTAGGGTCGATTACCCCACTCAGGCGCACTACTTCCACGCCTTTGGCTTCCAGGGCGGAAATAACCTGATTGATACCGACGGAATCGCTGGCCATATGACCGGCTACTATGATGTTGCCGATATTTTGTTCCTTAACCGCCTTGATGACATTTTCCGGCGTATGCATCACCACCAAAGTCCCTACCCCGGCCTCAAAATAGGCCTTATACACATTTACACCGCCACTGGTTCCCCCTGCCATAGTCACAAACACCTTGCCGGCGAAATCTCCTTCAGCACCTACCCGA
>JAJZTU010000262.1:0-1945 GCA_021848765.1 Bacillota bacterium | reverse complement strand
CAAGGGCCTGGTCCAGATGGGCCTGAATAAAGCGCTCTCCCAGAAGGTCAGCCGGGGAATGGATAGCCACCAGCGGCATCTTCAAAGCCTTGGCAGCTGAAGTCACCCGGTCATAATTAGCAACATGCAGACCCCTGTCCACTTCCTCCATCCTGGGCTTCAAAGCCTTCTGGGCCTTATTGACAGGCACCCCTGCAGCTACCATGCGCTCAATCTGGTTTTCCATGACTTTGAACATATTAACCTTAGGTTCCCCACCCACCGGATGATGGGTAATTACCGCATCTACCCCGATTTCCCGGGCTACCAGAAGTTCAGCAGTCTCCATATCCACCCCAAAGGCGACTTTTTTAATATTTTCTCCGGGAACGATTACTCCGGAATCAGCCGGAGGCTCACTTAGCCGGGCGGCCTCCAGAGCAACCTGCAGGATTTCTTCAGTTGTCAGGCTCATGCCTATACCTCCTCCAAGAATTGATTACTCCACTTCTACCTGTCTCTCCAATGTTGCTATTGCAGGCCTAAAGCCTTTTTTACTTGCGGGTCGGGAGGAGGTGGGGTATTCCTCCGCCCCGGCTCCGCAATTTCAGAATGTGCTAAGCCAAATCCCGGTGTGCTATCAACAGAGAGGTGGGCCAAGTTTACGCCCGTCTTGGGTAGCATGCATGCTCTGACGGGCTATCTTCTAATTCCAGTGCTCCGCCTCCCGGAGGAACACCCCACCCCCTCCTGCTTCCGGGTCGCTTAGCCGGGCATTGAGGTATTTTAGGTGGCGCATCCGGCCATGAAGGCTACCCGAAAATAACCCGAAGCCTTGACCCAGGGAGGATGCCAGTCCCGGTGGATGTGCTCATGGCGAAGTGCCGTAGTAGCTCTGGGCGAAGGTGTGCAATGGGAGCACCCCGGCCGCCACGGACGGCGGCCGCCCCGCCGGGGGCAAGGACGCCCCATCGGCGGGGTTTGGGTGCTCCCATTAGCACACCGAGCCTTAGAGCTACTAGGCACGGAGCTAAGAGCACCCCACCGGGACTGGCATCCGACCGGAGATAAAAAAGTTCGGCCAAAGCAGGCCAGGTATCCGACCGGACAAAAGCACCAAACCAGGACAGGCTTACAAATCCCTCATGCTGAGTCCTACCCGTTCCCGGGCCCGGTCGATGCTGATAACCTTCACCTGGACAATGTCACCTACTGCCACCACTTCTGCCGGATGTTTGACAAACCTGTTGGTCAGTTGCGAAATATGTACCAAACCATCGTGCTTAATCCCGATATCCACAAAAGCCCCAAAATCTACGACATTACGCACTGTCCCCTGGAGGACCATGCCTTCTTTAAGGTTTTCTATACCGGTTACTTCTTTGAGCAGTAAAGGCTTGGGCAGTTCATCCCTGGGGTCTCTCCCTGGTTTTTGCAAGGCCTCAACAATATCCTTCACCGTAGGAAGGCCGGCATCCAACTCTTTGGCCAAAGCTGCCAGGTCCAACTGGCCCAGCTTACGGCGGATTTCCGTCAAGCGCTCCGTCCGTAGATCATCCCGGCAAAAACCAATCCTGGCCAGGATAGCATCGGCAATAGCGTATGACTCAGGGTGGACCGGGGTGTTCTCCAGGGGATTGTCCCCATCGGGCAGCCGCAAAAACCCGGCACACTGGACAAAGGTTGCCTCACCCAGGCGCGGCACTTTTTTTAATTGGGCCCTGGTCTTAAATTTCCCTTTGTCCTCCCGGTAATTCACCACATGCTTAGCCACTGCGGGTTTCAACCCAGCAACGTACTGGAGGAGTGATGCCGAAGCTGTATTCAGGTCCACTCCCACAGAGTTCACTGCTGTCTCCACTACAGCGCCCAGGGACTCCTCCAGCCTCTTGGGATTGACATCATGCTGGTATTGGCCCACACCTATGGATTTGGGGTCAATTCCCAACACCACTGCCCACCGATC
>JAJZTU010000261.1 GCA_021848765.1 Bacillota bacterium | reverse complement strand
CCGGGGAGTTGGGAATACCGGCTATCTCGAGAGCAATTAAGCCCAGGCGCAAGGCTTTCAGGCGTGCCCTCCTGGTACTTGGCACCGCTCCTGAGCACACTGCGGTGGTGGGTGACCAGATTTTTACCGATGTACTGGGGGGAAATAGGATGGGTCTTTTTACCATCCTGGTAAGCCCCCTGGACAAAGATGAGTTTATCGGCACAAAGTTTGTCCGCAAGCTGGAAAGGTTAATCTTAAGACGCCTTAAGTATTAGAGAGGATAAAAGCCCTGAGTAAAGGAGGCCCGCTAATGACCTATGAAATCAAGCGCTCTGTCTGTCCCTATGATTGCCCTGATGCATGCGGTCTTTTGGTCCAGGTACAATCCGGCAATGTGGTTAAAGTCATGGGCGACCCTGAGCATCCGTTTACCAGGGGTACGTTATGCCCAAAGATGGTGCACTATGAAAAAACTGTCCACTCACCGCTGCGACTGACTCAGCCCCTTTTACGGACCGGGCCAAAAGGAACCGGTGACTTCCGGCCAATTTCCTGGGATGAGGCGATTGAAAGGATTGCTGCTAATTGGGGCAGGCTGATCGGCGACTATGGCGCGGAAGCTATTCTGCCCTGCTCTTATGCGGGAACGATGGGTATCGTCCAGCGTAATGCCGGCCACCCATTTTTTTACCGGTTGGGCGCTTCGCGTCTAGAGCGTACGCTGTGTTCTCCGGCCAAGGAATATGGCTGGAAGGCAGTAATGGGATCCACGCCCGCACCGCACCCTGATGAGGTAATGGCGGGCGACCTGGTCATTCTCTGGGGAACAAATACCCTGGCGACGAATATCCACTTTCTGCATGGAGTCCGGGAAGCCAAAAAGCGGGGTGCAACTGTTTGGCTCATTGATACTTATGAGACCCCTACGGCCGGGATAGCCGACCGGGTCTGCTTAGTCCGCCCAGGAAGCGATGGCGCGCTCGCTCTGGGTATAATGAATGTCTTGGTACGGGACGGCCTGATCGACGAAAACTTCATTTCCACGTATGTTCAGGGCTTTGAGGAGCTTAAGGCCGGTGTTCTTCCCGGGTACCGGCCGGAATTAGTATCCTCGATTACCGGCATTGATGCGGGTACCATCGAGGAGATGGCACACTTATATGCCCACGCCCGGGCTCCGTTCATTCGCATCGGCAGCGGCCTTTCCCGTTACGGTAACGGGGCTATGACTGTCCGGACCATCACGTGCCTTCCGGCTTTGGTTGGGGCTTGGGCCAAACCGGGCGGTGGGGCATTAGGCGATATTGCCACGGGAAGCGCCTTGGCTGTGTCTGAAGTAACCCGTGAAGACTTTATAACAAAGCCTACCCGTGTAATTAACATTAACCGGTTGAGCCAAGCTTTAAACGACTTGTCCGGCACGCCAATCAGGAGCCTGTACGTATACCACTCCAACCCGGCCGCTGTTCTGCCTGATCAAAACAAGGTGCTTCAGGGGCTTTCAAGGGAAGGACTCTTTACTGTGGTGCACGAGAGGTTTATGACTGATACTGCCCGTTATGCCGATATAGTGCTTCCGGCAACAACATCCCTCGAACACAGCGATATTTATCGTGCTTATGGGCATTATTGCGTTCAGCGGGCGTACGCGGCCATCCCTCCGGTCGGACAGGCCCGGTCCAATTGGGATGTATTTTGCCTGTTGGCCCGCGCTATGGGGTTTGCTGAACCCTTCTTTCGCCAGGAGGCGGACGAGTTAATTGACCACGTCCTCTCGGTTAGTAAACACTGGATTGCCGGCGCGGATTTTGCAAAACTTCAGGGAGGCAGGCCAATTGAACTGTCCCTGCCGCCTGATTACAAAATAGTATACAAGACCCCGTCACAAAAAATTGAGATTCTTAACCCAGCCGAAGCTGAGCCGCTACCACGGTATCTCGAACCCCATGGTGATGATGCCCCTTTTTGGCTAATGACCGCCCCCGCTTTGCTTGCGCTTAATTCCTCATTTAACGAGCGCTCCGATCTCTTGGGCAAAAGGGGGGCCATGAATTTACAGATGAACCCTGGTGATGCTGCGGTCAAGGGCTTACAGGACGGTCAAAGAGTGGTGGCCTTTAATGAACGGGGGGAGGTTACCTTTGTGCTTAAGGTTACACCGCAAGTCCCAACCGGTGTGGTTGTAGCCGAGGGTGTCTGGTGGAGCGAACGCGCTCCGGGAGTCCGTACAGTAAATGCCTTGACCTCCCAGCGATTAACCGACAAGGCCGCAGGCAGCACTTTTTACGATACTAAAGTCGATGTCCGGCCGGAATAAAGTTTTAGGAGGCTGCGAAAAATACGGAGTACTGCCAAAGGAATTGAGCGCTTGTAGGTATGCAAAGCAGAGATGGTTAAATCCGTCTCTGTTCTTTTTTGGGCGGATGCGGTCTATACTTTATTAGCATGATTATCAGAGAGAGGGCTGACCTCATGAGGTGGAGAAAGTCGCATATTGTATATATTGATGCCCGCTGGCTGGTCCTGAAAGTGGTAGTTGTGGTTCTGCTGGCGGTGGCCCTGACCACTTATTTGAAGTGGACCCGCGTCACCCTGCTAGAGTTCGAATCTAAAGACCTGGCCGCGTCCTGGCGGGTTTCCGACCCGCAAGTGATCAGGCAGGTATGCAGAGCGCTCAGCCAGACCACACCTGCCAAAGGGAGCCGCCCCCGAACGGGCGGTATTACCATGCGGCTGACCAGCCAACGGGAAACCAGGGAATACACATTTACCGAACCCGGCTTCATTTTCGACCGGAAAAAAGCTAGGCTGCTCAAAACACCGGAAAGCCTGAACGGCATTTTGCAGCTGGCTGTAGGCGAACTGCGCAAGCGGAGCCCTTTCGGTGACTTGGTGGAATGGGAGGAGGCCGGAAAGCTTTTTCCGGTTGGGGGTGAGGCCAGGGTAACAGACTTAGATTCCGGCCGGAAGTTTTCCGTGCGTCGTACCGGTGGCTACAGCCATGCCGATGTCGAGCCGTTAACGGGACGCGACACGGCGACTGTAAAGCTGCTCTACGGCGGCATGTGGAGTTGGAAACGCCGGGCAGTGGTTGTGGAGACGGGGGGCAGGAAGATTGCCGCATCCCTGACGGGCATGCCGCAGGGGAAGGGCGAGCTAAAGAATAATGATTGTAACGGAAGTATCGACCTTTATTTTTCCGGGAGAATCACGGAAAAAAGCAGCAACCTGGCACACCTGATGATGATCTGGAAGGCAGCCGGCAAAACCCGGGAAAAGCTACGGGGTTTATCTCCCGGGGAAACACTTCTGGTGTTGTTTACAGCCCTGGATCAGCGTGACCTGAAGACCCTGGAGCAGGTAGTCAACCCGGCCGGAAGCATCGACAGGACCATGATTCAGGATGTTATCGGGGTGACGATTACCGGGATGCGAAAGCAGGCCGAACTAACTTATCAGATCACGGTTTTGGTTAGTTTGCAGAACGGACCTTACAACCAATCGCGGCAGGTTCAGGTGCGTCTGTCCAGGGACCAGGACCTGGAGATATACCGGGCTGATGCGTCGTTTTTGGCTGCGCTTTTACGGCAGGGGAAATAACGCAGCAACACCTCCTTAGGTTGCACCCCTGGCGACATGGGTTGACAAGGTATACCCGGAAAGAGAAATGGGTATATTGTAGTCATAACCCTTTAAGGAGGTTTTTTAACCCATGGATAGGGAAGTTACCGTATCACGGTTTTTACCCCATATTGCGGATTCATTCCAGGGAGACCCTGGAGGTTTTTTAAAAGAGCTGCGCAATTCAGTAAGGGAAGTTCGTACCCAGGATCCCCAGCTTGCTGAATACCAGTTGCGTGACCTGGGGCTAATTCAACATGATGACGGGCTGGAAATAAAAATGTACTTTAGTTCAGCCAATTAGCAGGAATTCATAGGAAAATGTCAAACCATAACAGGAGTAAGCCGAGGCTCGCTCCTTTTTTAATGCTGCCGTCCGGGCATAAAGTGTTTGGTGCAAGCCGGTTTCTTAGGGCAGAGATCAAGGGGGGTTCACCATGTTGAGAATAACCGGTAAAACTACGGTGATTGGGATTTTTGGGTATCCGGTAGAGCATTCGCTATCTCCTCTAATGCATAATACTGCTTTTAAGCATCTGAACATAGATTACTGCTATGTACCTTTTCCGGTGCATCCTGACAAGGTTGGAGAAGCAGTTGCTGCGATCAGGGCATTGCGTCTGAGAGGGGTAAACGTAACCATTCCCCACAAACAAGCGGTAATCCCTTTTTTGGACGAGCTTTCACCCGAGGCCCGGATTATCGGCGCTGTCAATACTATAGTTAACCGGGATGGAGCTCTTAAGGGCTATAATACCGACGGTCAGGGGTTTGTGCGTTCACTTAGGGAGGATGCGGGGATGGACCCTGCAGGTAAGACAGTTATCCTCCTGGGGGCAGGAGGATCTGCCAGGGGAGTAGGGGTTCAACTGGCCCTGGCAGGCGCGAAAAAGGTATACTTGGTGAACCGCACACCTGAAAAAGCGGAGGAAATTGCTAAAGTAATTGCTGACAATACCAAAGCACAAGCGGAGGTACTGCCCTGGACCAAGGAGGCCCTGGAACAGGCGCTGGGTACTGCTCAGATAATAGTGAATACAACGTCCATTGGAATGTTTCCCTATTATGCATCCGTTCCACCGGTAATTACCGCCCTGTTAAGACCAGGTATTCTCGTGGCCGATCTAGTCTACAACCCTGTAGAGACAGGCTTTTTAACAGCTGCAGCGGAAAAGGGCTGTGCTACCCTTTCCGGACTGGGTATGCTGCTATATCAGGGAGCTATTGCCTTTGAACTCTGGACCGGGCAACCCGCTCCTGTAACAGCAATGCAGGAAGTATTGCGCGGATGTATAGAAAATAGAATTTGTTAAAAAGTTGATCG
>JAJZTU010000260.1 GCA_021848765.1 Bacillota bacterium | reverse complement strand
GTGGTCAGGCGCTCGGGGCTGTGGATAAAATCATATCCGAAACGGCCTTTGATACACAGGAAGCGGCCGTTTACGGTCTTAGCATCGCGGTTAGAGGTTACACCAACCACTTTTCCGTCCTTGACGTTAAGGTCAAAGGTACAGCCACAACCGCAGTACGGGCAGGTAGTTTTTACTTTCTTAATCTCCCACGGCCGGCCGAGGCCCCGCATATTTTTGGGAATCAGGGCTCCTACAGGGCAGACGGAGACACAGTTTCCACAGCCGACACAAGTGGATTCACCCATGCCCATGTCCAGGGCCGGGGTTACCTTGGTGTTAAAGCCCCGGAAGGAGAAGTCCAGGACGTTACAGCCCTGAATCTCCTGGCAGACCCGAACACATTTGCCGCAGAGGATACATTTGTTATTATCCCGGAATACCACCGGGCTGGAATCATCAAGATCAAAGGAGTGCTCATCCCCGGCAAAGACGGAAAAGTCCTGCTTGCGTACACCGTAGCGGTAGGCATACTCCGCCAGGCGGCAGTCACCGGTCTTCTCACAGGTCATACAGTCCTCAGGGTGGTTAGCCAGCAGGAGCTCCAGGATGGTTTTCCTGGCCTCCACTACCTGGGCGGATTCTGTATGTACTATCATTCCTTCAGTTGCTTCAGTTACACAGGAGGCCGGCAGGTTGCGCATCCCCTCGATTTCCACCGTACAAATCCGGCAGGCACCCGGGCGGGTGAGCTCAGGGTCATGACAGAAAGTGGGGATGTTGATACCGGCCAGAGCGGCTGCTTCCAGGACACTGGTGCCTTTAGGTAGCGTTATCTTTTGGCCGTCTATAGTTAAGGTGACTTGGCTCATGATTGACCTCCTTTCGAGGAATGGTGTTGTGGCTGGCCTACTCTGCCTTCTGCCCCTTCTCCAGCAGCTTGGCCAGGATGCCTTCCAAACCCAGGGCTTCCGCCCAGGGGACTTCCACAAATTCGCCGTCCTTTTTAAGGTAAGCAGGTGCGGCATTGGGGTTGTGGATGAGTTCCAGGCCCAGGCGGCCTTTGAGGCACATGGGGCGGCCGGGTGCGGCTTTAGCGGCTGCTACGCCTACTACTTTGCCATCCTTCTTCAGAAGGTTGAAATTGCAGCCTGCTTCGCAGAAGGTGCAAATAATGGGCTCCTGCTCCACTTCCCAGGTGCGGCCTTTGCCGGCTAAACGGCGGTCGACCAAAGCGCCAACCGGACAGACGGAGACACAGTTGTTGCAGTAGACACAGGCGGATTCGGCCAGCTTGGTGTCCAGGGCCGGGGCGATCTTAGTGTTAAAGCCCCGGTAGGCAAAATCAATTACGTTCTCGCCTTTGATTTCGGCACAGACCCGGACACATTTGCCGCAGAGAATACATTTATTCATATCCCGCAAAATGTAGGGATTGGATTCATCAATTTCGTACTGGTGAAACTCACCCTGGATGCCCACTTCCCGGACTCCGTACTCATAGGCGTACTGCTGGAGTTTGCAGTCCCCGCTGCGCTCACAGGTGAGACAGTCATTGGGATGGTTGGCCAGGAGCAGTTCAATGATGGTCTTACGTGCTTCCACAACGGCTTCGGAATGAGTTTCTACCACCATTCCCTCAGCTACGGGAGTTACACAGGAGGCCGGGAGGTTGCGCATCCCCGGGATTTCCACGATGCACATCCGGCAGGCGCCCGGTTTGGACAGCATGGGGTCATAGCACAAAGTAGGAATCTCCAGGCCCAGCAGTCTGGCTGCATCCAAAACGGTGGAGCCGGCAGGGACAGTAACCTTTTGTCCGTTAATGGTCAAAGTAACCTGTGACATTTACAGTCCTCCCCCCTGCCTAGCGGCGCTGTACAGAGCCGAATTTGCACTTGGTGATACAGACCCCGCACTTGATACACTTGGCAGTATCAATGGTATAAGGTTCCTTGACCACACCGGTGATGGCTCCGACAGGACAGTTCTTGGCGCACAGCCCGCAGCCTTTGCAGGTTTCAGGCTCGATGAAGTAGCTCAAGAGAGCGGTACAAACACCGGCCGGGCATTTGCCTTCTTCAATATGTGCTACATATTCATGACGGAAATAGCGCAGGGTAGCCAGCACCGGGTTAGGCGCAGTCTGACCCAAGCCGCAGAGGGATGTGGACTTGATGACCTTGGCCAACCGCTCCAGGGTCTCGATGTCGCTTTGTTGACCCTTGCCATCGGTAATCCGCTGGAGAATTTCCAGCATCCGCTTGGTACCCTCGCGGCAGGGAATACATTTACCACAGGACTCCTTCTGGGTAAAGTTCAGGAAGAACCGGGCCAAGTCCACCATACAGGTGGTCTCGTCCATAACTACCAGACCGCCGGAACCCATCATTGCGCCGGCAGCAGTAAGGGAATCATAATCAATGGAAAGGTCCAGTAGTTCTTCAGGCAGACATCCGCCGGAAGGGCCGCCAATCTGAACTGCTTTGAATTTTTTGCCGTCCTTGATGCCACCGCCGATATCAAAGATGATCTGGCGCATGGTGATACCCATGGGCACTTCCGCCAAGCCGGTATTGTTTACTTTCCCGGTGAGGGCAAAAACCTTGGTACCTTTGCTCTTTTCCGTACCCAGGCTGGCATACCAGTCAGCGCCGTTCCGGAAGATAACCGGTACGTTGGCAAAGGTTTCCACGTTATTGAGGGTGGTAGGCTTTTGCCACAAACCTTTGAACGCAGGGAAAGGCGGCCGCGGCCTGGGCATACCCCGTTCCCCTTCGATGGAATTAAGGAGTGCCGTTTCTTCACCACAAACGAAGGCACCCGCGCCTGCTTTGATTTTTAACCTGAAATTAAAGCCTGAACCCCGGATGTTTTCCCCCAGGTAGCCGGCTTCTTCAGCCTGGGCGATGGCTATGCTCAGGCGCTTGATGGCCAGAGGATATTCAGCCCGGACATAAACATAACCTTCATCCGCTCCAATGGCATAACCGCAGATGAGCATACCTTCAATAACAGCATGGGGGTCACCTTCGAGGACGCTGCGGTCCATAAAAGCCCCCGGGTCACCTTCGTCAGCATTACAAACCACATATTTCTTGGTTCCTTCGGCTTGACGGGTGGACTGCCACTTAATGCCGGTAGGGAATCCGCCGCCTCCACGGCCACGCAGACCGGATTTTTTCACTTCTTCTACAACCTGGTCACCGTTCATGGTCTTCAGAACTTTAGCCAAACCCTCATAGCCACCGGCAGCAATATATTCCTGGATGTTTTCCGGGTCAATATGACCACAGTTTTTCAACACCATGCGCTGCTGCTTGGCATAGAACTGGACATCTTTATATGTAAGCGCGGCTTCACCGGTAGTGGGCTCGGTGTACAGGAGCCGTTCCACCACTTCTCCACCCTTGATATGCTTGGCAATGATTTCTTCTGCATCTTCTACCTGAACCCGGCGGTAAAACACCCCCTGGGGTTCCATAATCACCAGAGGACCCTGCTCGCAAAAACCGTGACAACCGGTCAGCACAACCGGGATTTCCAAACCTGCACCGGCCAAAGCGGCTCTCAGTCCGTTTACCAGTTTGCCGGAGCCGGAGGAAATACAGCCAGTCCCGCCACAGATTAAAATTTTATCTACCTTGCTCACTTTTTCTCCCCCCTTACTCGTACTGAGCCAGTATTGCTTTCAGCTTGTCAGGAGTCAACCGGCCGTGGGTGTCAGCATTGACCATGATCACCGGGGCCAGGCCACAGGCGCCTATACAAGCAACTGACTCCAGGGTATAGCGCAAGTCTGCGGTGGTTTCACCATCACCAATCTGAAGTTCGTTTCTGATAGTTTCAAAGATCTTGGCTCCACCCCGTACGTGGCAGGCAGTACCCAAGCATACCCGGACGATATTCCGGCCCCGGGGCTTCAGATGGAACTGGGCATAGAAGGTGACCACTCCGTAAACCTTGCTGAAGGGCAGGTTCAGAGCATCGGCAATTTGCTTTAATACTTCTGCGGGCAGGTAGCTATAGATATCCTGGGCTCCTTGCAGCACAGGAATCAGGGCCCCTTTCTGCCCGGCATATTTTTTGAACACTTCGGCCAACTGCTGCTGGCGCGGATCGGGAACAACATTACCACACTGACAACAACTAGACACAACAATTCCCTCCTCAGCACTTAATAAGCCTTTTCTCCGTCACAATCCAATGCATGGGGTAATCGTGGACCTCCGGATACACCTCCTCTTTAAGCTGTAATTCAAAGGCCGGGGCAACCAGGGTTGCCCCCGGCTTCACTGTCCGCAAAAAGCGATCGTAAAATCCCCCGCCATAACCCAACCGGTTGCCCCTAACATCAAAAGCCACCCCGGGGACCGCCACAAAATCAATTTCCTGAGGCGGTACGGGCCGGACACACTCGGGCCTGGGCTCGAGGATTCCATAGGCTCCGGACTGCAGGTCCTCAGGATAGTGGACGATCTGGGATGGTGTGAGCTTGCGGTTGGGGATATCGGTAATAGGCACCACTACTCGCTTCCCCAGCTTCAGAGTAGCTTTAATGGCTTCACCGGTGGCTACTTCATTCCGGAAATCAATGAAAAACATCACTGTCCCGGCCTGGGTAAACTCGGGCATTTGCATAAGCCGTTCACAAATTTGCCTGCTCCCGGAGCTTACCTCTTCATGGCTCAAGGCCATGCGTTCCCGGAGCACATCCTTACGCAATTGCTTTTTCATCCTCTAATTCCCCTTTTTGCCTTACTTATCTAAGCAATTGTCCGTTGTCTGACTTTTCTTACACTTAATAATTATAAACCTAAACCCTGTTGGACACAATAATAAGTTTATTGCCCTCTCCTGACACTAGGAATGTCCGGGGTAATGCCGGGGGATGGTTTCCTCCAGCCAGGCCAGGGCCTCTGCCCGGGTGGTCACTTTTCCTTCACCCTGGGCCTCGT
>JAJZTU010000259.1 GCA_021848765.1 Bacillota bacterium | reverse complement strand
ATGCCCCTGGTAGCCGGAATTTCCTATGAATTAATTAAGCTGTCCGGTAAATATGGCACTCGTCCTCTGGTGAAAATTCTGATTAGGCCTGGTTTGATGCTGCAAAAGTTAACCACCCGGGAACCGGACGACAGCCAGGTAGAGGTAGCCGTTAAAGCCCTGGAAGGAATTCTCCCTGTTGCGCAAACAACTGCTACGCACATAAATTCATGAGGTGGATAAATGATAGACAAACTACAAGCATTGGAAGAGCGTTATGAAGAACTTGGACAACTCCTCAGTGACCCTGAAATTATTGGCAACCAGAGTCAGTGGCAGCAGCATGCCAAAGCCCATGCCGGCCTGACCGAGATTGTGAGTGCTTTCCGGGAGTACAAAAAGGTCCTGGAGGGAATTGATGAGGCCAAAGCCATGTTGGCAGACAAGCTGGAGCCCGATTTCCGGGAAATGGTAGAACTGGAATATGCGGAACTCCAGGAGAAGAAGCCCCAACTGGAGCAAAAACTTAAGATCCTGCTGCTTCCCAAGGACCCTAATGACGATAAAAACGTAATTGTGGAAATTCGCGGCGGAGCAGGCGGTGACGAAGCTGCCCTGTTTGCCGGCGTCCTCTTCCGGATGTATACCCGGTATGCTGAGCGCAAGGGCTGGAGGACAGAGATTCTTAGTTCCAATGAAACCGACATTAAAGGTTTTAAGGAAGTCATTTTTCTCGTCGAAGGCCAGGGTGCTTACAGCCAGTTGAAATTTGAAAGCGGTGTGCACCGGGTCCAGCGCATTCCCTCCACCGAGTCCGGAGGGCGGATTCATACCTCTACTGCCACTGTAGCGGTGCTTCCGGAAGCCGAGGAAGTGGATGTCCAGATTGATCCCAATGATTTGCGCATCGATGTATTCTGCTCCAGCGGACCTGGGGGCCAGTCTGTTAACACCACCCAATCCGCTGTGCGGGTCACGCACATCCCTACCGGGATAGTAGTTTCCTGCCAGGATGAAAAATCCCAGCACAAGAACAAGGACAAGGCCATGCGGGTTTTGCGGGCCAGGCTCCTGGAGGTGGCCCAGGCTGAACAGCATGCCAAATTAGCCGGTGACCGCCGCAGCCAAGTGGGTACCGGAGACCGCAGTGAGCGCATCAGGACTTATAACTTCCCGCAGGGCCGGGTAACCGACCACCGTATCGGCCTGACGCTGCACCGCCTGGATACAGTCCTGGAGGGTGATTTGGATGAAATTATCGAGGCCCTCATAACCTCCGAACAAGCGGAGAAACTAAAACATGTGGAATAACAGTGGGTCTCTGACAGTGGCCCAGGCTTTGGCCGCAGGCCGTCAGTACCTGGCAAAAGCGTTCAGCCAAAGGGGAGCAAACATGGCCGGAATTATTGCTAAAGAATCGGGCCAAGGTGACCTCAACCTGCCTCAGTCCGCTGAGCCGGGTCTGGACGCCGAAGTCCTGCTGCGCCATGTTTTACAGACGGACCGGATCCGGCTCTACCGGGATTCGGATAAACATATTTCCAGGCAAGAGCAAAAAGACTACCGGAGGTTATTAGAGCGCCGTGCCCAGGGAGAACCGGTGGCTTACCTCACCGGGCTCCGGGAGTTTATGAGCCTGGAATTCACAGTGAGTCCGGAGGTGTTAATTCCCCGGCCGGAGACTGAGCTGCTGGTAGAAACTGTTTTAAACGACCTGCGCCCCTTTTCCGGGCAGCCCTGCATAGTTGATGTGGGGACCGGAAGTGGGGCTATTGCTGTAAGTCTGGCTTATTACCTTCCGGGAGCAAAGGTATGGGCTGTGGATATTTCCCCGGCAGCCCTGAAAGTAGCCGGGCAGAACGCCTGTAACCACGGGGTAGTTGACCGCCTGGCCTTTCTGGAAGGCGACCTCCTCTCCGCCCTGCCTGACGATTTACGCGGCAGGCTGGACTGGGTTGCGGCCAATCTGCCTTATATCCCCCACGGGGAAATTCCCGTTCTGCAGCCGGAAGTAGCCAAATATGAACCCCGCCTGGCTTTGGATGGAGGGCCGGATGGCCTTGAACCCTACCGCAGGTTAATTCCCCAGGCCTGGAAGTACCTCAAACCAGGGGGTAAGCTGATTATGGAAATGGGCTGGGACCAGGGGCAGGCCTTGGCCGGAATTTTGGCTGACCGGGACTGGCAGGCAGTGGAGATAGTTAAGGACTATGCGGGCCTGGACCGGTTTGTCCGGGCCCGGAAAGCCTCCGAGGAGTGACCGCATGAAAATTCCACAAATCGCAACTGAACTGGTCACCGTCAGGGACCCATCCGCGAATCCTTCAGCTCTGAAGAGAGCAGGGGGCATTTTGCGGGAGGGCGGATTGGTGGCCTTTCCTACAGAAACTGTCTACGGCCTGGGAGCGGATGCGCTAAATCCTGAGGCGGTTCAAAAGATCTACTTGGCCAAAGGCAGGCCAAGCGATAATCCTCTGATTGTACATATTGCAGATGAACAGGCTCTTGCTCCACTGGTATCCGAAATACCCACTCAAGCTGAGCAGCTTATGGAAAAATTCTGGCCCGGGCCGCTGACCCTGGTACTGCCCCGCTCCCCGCGGGTTCCGGACCGGGTTACCGGTGGGTTAGCCACTGTTGCTGTGCGGATGCCGGACCACCCGGTGGCACTGGCCCTGCTGAAGGAAGCAGGGGTGCCGGTGGCTGCGCCCAGCGCCAACCTTTCGGGCAGGCCCAGCCCTACCACTGCTCAGCATGTTTGGCAGGACTTGGCGGGCAGGGTGGAAATGATTATTGACAGCGGTCCTGTAGGGGTGGGGGTGGAATCCACCGTCCTGGACCTGACTACGGAAACGCCAATGATTTTGCGCCCGGGTGGAGTAACCGCAGAAGAACTGGAACAGGTCCTGGGGAAAAAGCCGGCTTTAGACCCCTCCCTGACGGCAACCAAAGCTGCTGACCCTGCCGGGGGGCAAAGAGAGGAGTTGGTTCCCCGGTCGCCGGGGATGAAATATACCCACTACTCGCCGGAGGCCCAGGTTATCCTGGTCGAGGGAGATTTACCCGTAATGGTGGAGACCATCCAAAGACTGGCCGGGGAACACCTGGGTCAAGGTCTTAAGGTTGGCATTATGGCCACTTCGGAAACCCAGGAGGCTTACCGCGAGGGTACAGTAATCAGCGTGGGCTCCAGGGGAGACCTGTCCACAGTAGCAGCCAACCTCTACGGGTCCCTGCGGGAATTCGATGCCCGGGGGGTACAGGTTATCCTGGCTGAGGGATTTGACCAGGCCGGCCTGGGGGCGGCGGTCATGAACCGTTTAACCAAGGCGGCGGGCCGTGTTGTTAAAGTGTTATAAAGACCGGGCACGGGCGAAAGGGGGCGTTTGTTACAATGGTGAAAAGTGTCCTGTTTGTATGCACCGGTAATACTTGCCGAAGCAGCATGGCAGAAGCCATAGCAAGGGCTCTTTGGACCCGTCAGGGGGAGAACTGCCCGCCTCTGGAGTTTTCCTCCGCCGGAGTGGCTGCTTTTCCCGGAATGAATGCGAGTGAGCAAGCTATTGCGGTCATGGGCGAAGTAGGTATTGACCTCACCTCCCACCGCTCCCGTCCACTGAATCCTGAGTTAGTGGAAAAAGCTGACCTCATTCTGGTTATGACCGGAAGGCACCGGGACTACATCGTGTCCCTTGTGCCGGAAGCGGCTCCCAAAGTCCGCCTGCTGGCCCAATATGCTTTTCCGGAATCAGCTTCTGCAGATATTTCCGACCCCTTTGGCGGCCCGGTTGAGATATACCGGCAGGTTGCCTTAGACCTGGAAGCAGCCATCATGCGGGCGCTTAAAAAGATTCAACTGGAGAATATTTTTCTTTAAACGACAAGGGAAATTGCTAAACATGTAGAACTTCATATTTTGGCATAAGTTTCTACTGAATACAAACAGTTTTTTTGTCCCTTGATTAATTAGATACTGTCCTGTACAGATTATCCCGGAGGTGTTTTAAATGAAATTGGCCCTCGGTTGTGACCACGGGGGATACCGGCTCAAGGAGGAAATCAAAAAGCTGCTGGATGAAGAAGGGTTGACTTACCAGGATTTTGGCTGCTATAGTACTGAAGCGGTTGATTATCCGGATGTGGCCCAGGCGGTGGGGGAAGCTGTTGCTGCCGGTGAATTTGATAAAGGAATAGTTTGTTGTGGTACCGGAATCGGTGTGAATATTGCTGCCAATAAAATCCCGGGGGTCCGGGCGGCACTGTGTCATGATACTTTCTCGGCAAAGGCGACCAGGGAACACAATGACTCCAATGTGTTGACCATGGGTGAAAGGGTAATCGGCTTCGGATTGGCGGTGGAGATA
Organism: Bacillota bacterium; assembly: GCA_021848765.1. Taxonomy (GTDB): domain Bacteria; phylum Bacillota; order Carboxydocellales; family JAJZTU01; genus JAJZTU01. The sequence continues at coordinate 601 of JAJZTU010000259.1, read as the reverse complement.
GTCAAAGCCTGGTTGGGAGCTGAATTTGCCGGTGGCCGTCACCAGCGGAGAGTAGATAAAATTGCTCAGATAGAAGCAAAGTATAAGAAGTGACAATGGTAATTAGTTAAACGTAATGGAGGATTGCAGACAATGAGTGAGACACGCACAACAGCTGACCCTGTTAACGACATTTTAGCACAGGTAGACCCCGAGGTAGCCAAAGCCATTGCCCTGGAAAAAGGCCGCCAGCAAGGGAATATTGAGCTTATTGCCTCAGAAAACTTCGTAAGCCCGGCAGTTATGGCTGCCCAGGGCTCAGTCCTTACCAACAAATACGCTGAAGGCTATCCAGGCAAGCGCTACTACGGCGGCTGCGAGTATGTGGACATTGCGGAAAAGCTGGCCATTGACAGGGCCAAGCAACTTTTCGGCGCCGACCATGCCAACGTCCAACCCCACTCGGGCGCCCAGGCCAATACCGCAGTCTACTTTGCTGTTTTAAAGCCGGGAGACACTGTGCTGGGCATGACCCTGTCTCATGGGGGGCACCTGACCCACGGCAGCCCGGTCAATATTTCCGGACAGTATTATAACTTTGTAGACTACGGAGTAGAGGCTG
>JAJZTU010000011.1 GCA_021848765.1 Bacillota bacterium | reverse complement strand
ATCAGGTATTACTATAATTCATAGCCCGGATTACCTGGGGTAAATCCCGCTGCTTTCAGTGGGCCGGTTCACTATCACGTGAAAATGGCCAACTCCATCTTGGAGGTGGAACTCCCTTCCACACTCAGGGCAGACCTCAGAACTCTCAAAATCGAGGGCGTTTAGACGGAGTCCGCAGGAGCAGAAGATTTCTACATCTTTAATCAGTTTCCGGACATCCTGTTTAGTCATATACGGAGTGGTAAAAGTTATCTTTATGTTCATTTTACATACCCCCATTAACATTTTATTCTATCTTCGACACTCATGTGAAATCTCCTTTTAATTTTCCCGGAGGATGTTAAGCAATATTCACAATACTTAAGAATACTTGGCTTGTGCCGGACACTAACGCAGGCAGCGCTAAAAAAGGTTTCGCGTTACCTGCTCCAATTGCGTCAGATTGCGACACTCCATAACCTGGGAGCAGGCCGGAGCAAAAGTGTCCATAATACTGTCTTCCTTATTCCAGCGCCCGACCGGTTCAGGATTTAGCCAAATGACCTTTTTAGCCCTTTCCCGTATTCGAAGCCAGGATTCTAAGTCGGGTTTCTGATAGTTGTTCCGGGCATCTCCCAGCACTATTACCGTGGTATTCCGGGTTACTGCATCACTGTAAAGCTGCCAGAAGGCCTGGATAGTCTCACCATAGTGGGAAAATCCTGTCTTGGAGAACTTGGCTTGATTATAGACCTGCACCAGGGCATCTTCGATTTCCAGGCGCGAAAAATAAGGGCTAATCTCCTCTATGGTGTCTACGAACACAAAGGAACGCACGTGGCGAAACTTCTGCTGCATGGAGTACACCAACTGCAGCATAAACTCGCTGAACACCGCAACTGAGCCTGAGAGATCACAAAACACCACCAACTCCGGTTTGGCAGGCTTCTTCCTGCGAAAAGCCAGGAATACGGGAATACCCCCTGTAGCCATGGCCTTGCGCATGGTACGTGCCAGGTCCGGTTGACCGCTTTTTGCCCTTACATAACGCCTGGATACCCTGGTTGCCAGCTTATGGGCAAGCCTGGTAATAATTGCCTTCATTTCAGCTATCTGATTGTGATTCAACCGGTAAAAATCCAGTTCCTGAAGGTTTATGCGCTCTGTAATAACTTCCATAGCCCTGTCACCGAAGTTACTGAGTAAAGCTTGTTCCCAACGGAGTTGGAGGAGTTCTTCCAGCTCCTGCAAGCTCTGCTGCCAGGCCAGGATGTCTTGCTCCTCAGCCCCGCCGGCCAGTTTTTCCAGTTCCCATTCCCCTGTTTTCCACTCCAGAAATACTTTAATCACCCGCAGGGCATCCTGTTGATTTAACAGGTGCTCTTCAGTTAAGGGGCCTAAGCCGGCAATGCCTTCCCCCACAAAATCCAGCATAGCTTCAGGGCTTCCTGCCTGAATTAGTTGTACCATCCTTTGGGCCATGGCGCCTGGACGGTATTTTCCGTTCCTGGCTCCACCGGTTCCCGTACCATCACCTTTTGATAACCCTTCGGCACTTTCCTTATCCCTACCCTGACAGGGGGCGCCGGACCCGGGCTTTGACCCTGTTTCCCCCGTCTGTTCCTGCATAAAAAAATCCCGTTGGAAAACCAACTGGAAAAGCTTGTCAAACACCGCTAAATCCCTGGGAGCCTTCACCAGGGTGGCCTGCAGGGTAATATAAAAAATCTCTCTATCCCATTCAACCAAGGTAAGCGCCTGAAAGCAGTCCAGGATTTCCGCCAGGGTCACTCTGACTCCCGACCTCCTTAACTGCCGGACAAAATATAAGACGGTACTTTCCATGGACATCAGTTTACTGCTCACCATTTGCCTCACCCCCTCAACCGGGGAGCAGCCCTGGCAATTTCTCCTCCACCTTGAGGATATCCTGTTGATATTTAAGGATTACACTCAAGGTCCGGCGAACCAGTTCCTCATCCAGATTGCCTTTTCCTAACAACAACAATGTTCTGGCCCAGTCTAAGGTCTCGGATATGCTGGGAACCTTCTTCAATACCAGCTTGCGCAGGTTCTGTACAAAAGACACCAGCTTACCGGCCAGTTCCTCCTGGATACCTTCGACCTTAAGCAGCACAATCTCCAGTTCCCGTTCATAGCCGGGGTAGGTCAGATAAAGGTGCAAACACCTTCGCTTCAAGGCATCACTGAACTCCCGGTAGTTATTACTGGTCAGGACTACCATTGGAATAGACTTGGCTTTGACCGTACCCAACTCCGGAATAGATACCTGGTAGTCAGACAAAGCTTCCAGCAGAAAACTCTCAAATTCCTCATCACTCTTGTCCAGTTCGTCCACCAGGAGTACCACCTGCTGCTCAGCCTGAAGGGCTTTTAACAGCGGCCGTTCCAGGTAAAATTCCTGACTGAAGATATCCTGTTTGGTAACATCCCAGCTTTGTTCATGATTTCCACAGTAGGCCTGAATCCGCAGAAGCTGTTTTTGATAATTCCACTCAAATAGAGCCTTGCTCTCATCCAGACCCTCGTAACATTGTAAACGGATTAAATCAGTTTGCAAGGCCTGAGCCAGAACTTTAGCCAATTCTGTTTTCCCCACCCCGGCCGGACCTTCAATCAACAGTGGCTTCTGCAGTTTATAAGCCAGGTAAATCACAGTGGCTATCTTTTCATCCACCAAATACTTTTCAGCCAGAAGCTTTTGTTGAATCTCTCCTACACTGCCAAACACACCTACCACCCCGCTATTAGAAGAAAAATAAGATGATGAAACGCAGGTTGGCATCAATTAAAATAGTGGCTACTGCCAACCAGGCTGTCCATTTCCGGTTCCACCGCCAGTGCATGGTGTGGAGGGAAGCAGCGTTTAACACAATGTCTACCACATTAACTATTAAAATCGGATCCCACCAGTTTCCGCTGCGCACCTGGTTAAAACTGATGTTAATCCCGGTAGCAATTAGCATTAGAATACCACCGATAAGCACCAGGCCATAATTCTTAGTACCCAGTTCAGAACCCTCGCTGAGTCCGGTTAGATATCTAAAACCGTAAAAAGCCGCAAAAATATAGAGCAGAATTGCCAGCCAGGTAAAACCCACATAGCCGTAGAACAATATCTCATACATGGACGCTCCCCCTCTCCCCGAATTTATGAAAAAGGAGCACAGCAGTGCTCCAGTCACTCTTCATGTCTCAACACCGGGCTTACTACAGGCTATAGTTCGGGGCTTCCTTGGTAATGATGACATCATGGGGATGACTCTCCTTAAGACCTGCACCGGTAATGCGGATAAACGTAGTCTTAGTCTTCAGTTCCCCGATATTGCTCACTCCACAGTAACCCATTCCTGCCCGGAGGCCCCCCATTAATTGGTAAACAGTGTCTGCCAAAGAACCCTTATAAGGTACCCGCCCCTCAATTCCTTCCGGCACCAGCTTTTGCTCATTTTCCTGGAAGTACCGGTCCTTACTGCCTTCCTTCATGGCCCCAATGGAACCCATACCCCGGTAAACCTTAAAACTTCTACCCTGGTAAATTTCAATATCTCCAGGGCTTTCTTCGGTACCGGCAAAGAGACTGCCGATCATAATCACACTGGCCCCGGCTGCAATGGCCTTAGGAATGTCTCCGGAATATTTAACCCCACCGTCGCCAATAATGGGAATCCCGTACTTGTCGGCTTCCCGGGAACAGTCGTAAATTGCCGTAATCTGGGGCACCCCAATTCCGGCTACAACCCTGGTGGTACAAATGGAACCCGGTCCAATTCCGACCTTAACACAGTCCGCCCCTGCCTTAATCAGGTCTCTGGTAGCCTCAGCAGTAGCCACATTACCTGCAACTAACTCAACCTCAGGATACTTTTGCTTAATCAGGCGGACAGTATCCAGTACTCCCAGGGAATGCCCGTGGGCAGTGTCCACCACCAATACATCTACACTTGCCCTAACCAGGGCATCAACCCGCTCCTCAGTGTCAGCGGAAACTCCAACTGCTGCTGCCACCAGCAGTCTACCCCTGGCATCCTTGGCAGCATAAGGATATTTTCTGGCCTTTTGGATATCTTTGATGGTTATCAGGCCTTTAAGCATAAAATCTTTATCCACTATGGGCAGCTTCTCTACTTTATGCTTTTGGAGAATCTCCTTTGCGCCCTCCAGGGTAGTGCCGACCGGGGCAGTTATCAGGTTGTCCCTGGTCATGACATTCTCAATTTTTTGATCAAACACTCCCTCAAACCTCAGGTCCCGGTTGGTCAAAATTCCAACCAGTTTCCCGTTAACCGTTATGGGTACTCCGGAGATGCGGTAACGCTCCATAATTTCCAGGGCATCATTAATCAAATGGTCAGGAGTTAAGTGGACCGGGTCGGTAATAACCCCATGCTCAGAACGTTTGACCCTGTCCACTTCCAGGGCCTGTTTTTCTACGGACATATTTTTATGAATAACCCCTATGCCGCCTTCCCTGGCAATGGCAATGGCCAGGCGGCTCTCAGTAACAGTATCCATCCCTGCACTCATCAGCGGAATGTTCAACTTAATCTTCTTGGTTAAATTAGTGGTCGTATCTACATCCCGCGGCAAAACCTCAGATTTCGCGGGCACCAGCAAAACATCATCAAAAGTAAGTCCTTCCCTGGTAAACTTGTCAGACATAGCTATCCCCTTCCCATGTATTTTCATTGAACTTCGTGTACAGTATTGCGTAATATTATAGCACAATGGTCTTAATAATACTAGGTAAAATTAGAAGAGTTGGTTAGTTATTAGCAGGGGTAGCGTACCAGAGAAGTTGCTTTTGTCATGGATTAAACCCTCACTACTGGAGAAAAATAGATGGGGGTGTTCGATTTGCCTGTTATTCCGGCACCTGAATTCCTGGCTGCTGTGGTTAACCTGACTCTGGGTTTGGTAGTGTTGCAGAAAGGTAAAGATAAGTTTCTTAACCGGGCCTTTTTTCTGCTGGCAATAACTTTGGCTCTGTGGAATCTGGCCTACTTTGCACTAACTATAGCCAGGGATGCCGGTACGGCAAAGCAATGGTTTTGTGCGCTGGGAATCGGAACGATACTGGCCCCGGCTGCCCATTACCGTTTTGCCCGGATATTTGCCAGGCGGAAGAATCAGATTATCGAAAAGGTTTTTTGGGCTTTGGGCCTGTTATTTTGGATATGAAGCCTTTCAACGAATTTTATCACTGAGATGGTGCCGGTACAGGGTTTATATTACCATTGGTATCCCCGGGTTGGCTGGCTGCATAATTTCTTCATCCTTTACTGGTTGGCCGGCAACCTGGCGGCCATGGCCCTATATTGGTATAAATTTTCGCAAGCGGATTCCATCCTGGAGAAGAATCAGGTTAAATACATTTTCGGCGGGACAATGCTGGGGATACTCATCGCCCTGACCGACTTTTTGCCTATGTATGGTGTAAAGACACTGCCGTTAGGCACTTTGGCCAACGTTTTTTTCCTGGCTGCGGTAGGTTATGCCATTACCCGCTATCATCTTATGGGTATCGCCATACTACTCCGGAAAAGTCTTTTATACAGCATCTTTGCCGCACTGGTCAGCGGTTTGTACCTGACAGTGTTTTTGTTGGTTGGTATCCTGGTTGAGAAATATTGGCCGTGGGAGTTTGGGGTAGCCCCGGTATTTTCCGTTTTGTTAATCACCACCATGGCCCACCCCCTGTGGATAAGAATGCAAGCCCTGGTAAATCGTCTATTCAACCGGGAGGAATATCAATACGGTAAACTGCTCAAGGATTTCGCCAACAGTCTGGTTACTATTCTGGATCTGCATGAATTGAACCGGATTATCGTGAGCACCTTGGGTGAAACCATGGGCTTAGAGCGTGGATTAATGATTCTTCCGGACAGAAGCAGTGGAAATTACAAGGTCGCTGCCCACTATGGGTATAACCGGGAACTCCATGAACTTATCCTGACTCCTGCTCATCCGTTTATTAGCAACCTCGCGGAAAAGAGCGGAATAGTTTGGGCTGCTGAAATCGATGCGGGTAACGAGCTTGCCTTGAATTTGAGGACGGCCATGGTATTGCCTTTAAAGACTAAAAACAAACTGGTAGGTATAATCATGTTGGGCGAAAAGAAAAATGGCCAGGATTTTACTAATGATGACCTGGAACTCTTGACCATCCTGGTCAACCAGGCGGCAATAGCGCTGGAAAACGCGGTCTTATACGAAGAATTACAGGAACTTCATGGTTATACCCGGCGCATCCTGACCGGCATGTCCAGTGGGGTGATGGTTGTTAATCTTTATGGAATCATAACATACTTCAACCGCCGTGCCGAGGAAATGACAGGTTTGTCTGCCGGGGAGGTAACGGGGAAATATTATGATGCTGAAATTCCCAGCAGCCTTTCCTACCTGGTTACCAAAACCCTGCAGAGCTGTGCTTAACGTTCAGTTCAGCCTGGCTAACTGGTCGGGCCAACTACGGGAAATCGCAGCCAATACTTCCCGCGTGGAAGATGAGAATGAGAATACTTTGGGCGTCGTGGTAATCTTCGGAGACATTACCGAAAGTATTGATCTTAAGGAGCAGGTTCGAAGGTCTTCATTAATGATTTCTTTAGGAGAAATGGCAGCCGGACTCGCTCATGAGATTCGCAACGGGTTAACGGGTATTATTGGCTATGCCACTATGCTTAGCGAAAGTTTGGCTGAGGGTACTGAGAAGAATTATGCTAAAGCGGCTGTGGATGAAGCACGCAATCTAAGTGAAATTATGAATAACTTTCTTTTATTCGCCAGAAAATCCAAGCTCTCCACAGTGGAAACAACTCTTGGCCAATTAGCTGAGGAAACCCTGGCTTTGCTTAAGCGGGAAATGGAAGCCAAAGGGGTCCAAATCAAGTGGGGATCCAGGCCTGCTGAACTTCCGGTAGAGGTGGACCCCCCAGCTATCAAGCAGGCTATCCTGAATATCCTGCTTAACGCCCTCCAGGCTTGTACCAAGGGTGATTATATCGAGATAAGTAACTGTACAGAAGGTGAAATGGCCGTTTTGAAGATTCGGGATACCGGGTGCGGCATGTCTAAGGCGGAGCTAGAAAGAGTATTTGAACCGTTTTATACAACCAAGACCAAAGGTGTTGGCCTTGGTATGCCGGTAACTTACAGGATTATCCTGGATCACCGGGGGATAATAACCATAGACAGCGAGCCCGGTCTGGGGACCGTTGTCACTGTCAAAATTCCCGGGAAACGGGGTGAGAACGCTGACAATAACAGTACTGGTGGCTGACGATAATGAAGCAGCCCGGGTGTTTCTGGCTTACCTGCTCCGAAAGATAGAGGGTGTGGAGGTAGTAGCCGAAGCTGCGAATGGCCTTCAGGCGGTGGAACTGGTTAAAATCCTGAAACCAAAGGTTGTGTTTCTGGATCAGGAAATGCCAGGGATGAACGGTATCATGGCAGCGAAAGAAATTCTGGCGCTGGAAGGTCAAGTCCCCTTGATTGTATTTGCCACCGGTCATGAGGGTTATGCTATACATGCCTTTGCGGTGCAGGCAGTTGATTATCTGGTCAAGCCTTTTACCGAGGAACGGGTGCGGGAAAGTATCGACCGGGTGAGGCAGTGGTTAGAGAAGGATGGGGAGAAAGATTCCTATGAGCCGATGAACAGGCTGCCGATAAAGGAAGGGAAACGAACCCTTTTCGTTAACCTGGAGGATATTCTGGCAATTGAAACCCAGCAGGGTAGAACCTTAATTTATGCCAAAGGAAAGCAGTATAAAACCGGCTACAGCATGCGGGAATTGGAAGAACGTCTGAATCCCCAGGTTTTTTTGCGGGTCCATAATAGTTTTCTGGTCAACAAGGAGAAGATTATCGAGGTCGAACAATGGGGCGACGGCTCCCTGTACCTTAAACTGGAAGACTTAAACATTGATATCCCCGTCAGCCGCAGCAGGGCAAAAGAAGTGAAAAAACGTTTAGGCATTTAATCCTCTTCGAAAAGGAAGAGGATTTTTTTGTGCAGCTTGGGGCCGCTTTGCGGCTTTAATCCTGTTATTAAGCTTAGCATATAACCGCAAATTATACGCTATTTTCGACAGGTTATCGACAAAATCCGACAAGTTATGGCGGTGTGCTAGGGACAAACGCGATTTTGGAGAATCATTTTGCCACGGAGGGAGGGGAGAAATGCAAAAGCCACACTTTCGTAAAGGTTTCTGACTTTCCGTTCCGCAGTACAACAAAAGGAGGTTTGTTTAATGTCCAAGCTAATTAAACGTTTCGGAATTTTCCTGTTAACCGGATTATTGTCAATTGGTCTGGTAGCGGGAGCTTATGCTGCTAAAACCCCGGGTGGTACGCCCAAAGTGAAGAACCAAAAGCAGGAAGTAGGCAAGAACTGGGAGATTAAAGGTGGTCAAATGAAGCCTAAGGGCCATCAGCCACATCCTAAGAAGAATCTAAAGCCCACAGCCGAGGAAATTGCCAGGGATGTACAAGATAGGGCTAACCGCCCCCACCCTACAAGAGGACCCAGTCCCCAACCCTAAACCGAGAGCATAAGGAGGAGACATAAGTATGCAAATGGGATCGTCTATTTGGCTGCATATGCGCAGCCTGCGCCGGATTGCCTTTACTGTACTGTTCTTTTTCATTTTTAATATCCTGTCCATGAATCTAAGTACCCTACCCTGGTTGAACCGTAACGTGGGCACCCCGGTAGCCGCCGCAGCGGTGGCTGACAGGGACGGCCTGGGTATGGAAAGCTTTTGGAGTTATTTAAGCAAGGACCTAGGCGCAGGGTGGAAGTATTCAGTAAATACCTTTACCGGCGACCTGGTGCTCCAGCAAAATTTGGTCAGCATTCCCGGCCGGGGGACCGGTCTGCAAGAAGGCCTGACCTATAACTCTTTATCGGCTCTATCCGGTGTTATTGGCACCGGCTGGCAGCTAAGCAATGACCTGTATATCCAGGAAAATGCTGACAGCAGCGTTACCTTTAAGGATGGAGATGCCACCAATCACCGTTTCACTTCGAATGGCGTTGGAGGGTATAACGCCCCGGCTGGAGTAAGCTTAAAACTGACCAAAGTGTCGGCAGGAGTCTTTAATTTGACAGACCTGGCCAACACTGTAATACATTTTGAAAACGACCGCCTGGTAAGCGTTACTGATGAAAAAGGTAATGCCACTACCCTGACCTATGATGCCAGCAACCGGCTGAGCCGGATTAACGATGCCTCTGGCCGGGCGCTGACCTATGGCTATGACCTGACTACCGGCAAGCTGACAACTATAACCGACCCTGCCAACCGTACGGTATCCTTTGGCTATGACGGCGCCGGCCGCTTGACTTCCGTTACTGACGCCAAAGGCGGGGTTACCGGCTTCAGCTATGATGCTTCCGGTAAACTTGCCTTTATTACCGATGCTAACAGCCATAAAACCTCGTTCTTCTATAATGCCGAAGGAAAGGTAAACAAAATTACCGATGCCCGGACTACTCAAACCAGGGAGTATGCTACCACCCTGACCTATGATACGGTTCTCCTGAAGACCACTGTAACCGACCCTGCCAATAAGAGCGTGACTTTTACCCATAACGCTAACGGGAACCTGACCCAACTTCAGGACGGGGCAGGTGTTACTGTCAGCTATACCTGGGCCGGCAACGAACTCACTAATATCAATGACGCCAATGGTTCCACTTCCGCCGCTTATGACAGCAACGGAAATATCACCCAGATTACCGATACCCTCAATGCCGGTTCCAATGCTACCACTACCGCCGGTTACGACGCTCGGAACAACCCTACCCAGGTAACCGATCCCAACGGAAACCAGGTTAATCACCGCTATGACGGGCAATCCAACCTGCTTTCCAGCGCTAATCCCTTAAGAAGGGAAGCCGATGCTAACACTTATGATGCTTACGGTAATTTAACTTCCAAAACCGAAGTCGGGGCGCCGACCTATAACGTGCTGGAAAATGGCAGTTTTGAGTTTCTCGACGGCCTGGGTAATCCCAACCATTGGTCCTATTGGGGAACCGCCTCTGCAATCAGTATCGACAATACCACAGCCTTCTTTGCCGAGAAAAGCCTGAAAATCAGCAGCCTTACCAGCACATATGCTGCTGCGGCACAATATGTTCAGGTTACCCCCGGCCAACAGTTTACTTTGTCTGTACCTTTCAGGATGCAGAATGTCTCAGGAACTGGCGGCGTGGATATTGGCCTGGAGTTTTACGATGCCAACTGGAACTATATGACATCCACTTATTCCGATACCTGGAGCGGCAGCGGTGACAGCAGGCTGGTAGTAACCAATACCGCACCTGCCGGGGCAGTCTATGCCTACGTTGTCCTGGAACTTTGGAACGCCAGCGGTACTGTCTGGTTTGACGGTGCACAGTTAGAAAAGCCTATAGACACTAATGAGGGGAATATTATTACCGAATTTGACAACGTAGAGAACTCCAGCTTTGAAAATGGCTTAAATTACTGGTTTACCGGCGGGAACGGGACTGTCAGCCTGACCACTGAGGCAGCCTGGGGTGGCAGCAACAGTGTAAAAGCAAGTGTATCCAGTCCCGGCAGTATGGCTTATATGGGCAGCGCCTTTATTCCGATCCGGTCAGGCGACCCCTTCACTGTATCCGGATTTATCAAGACGGTAAACCATACCGGTTTCGGAGCCGTTATTCAAGTCCATTTCTATGACCGGAACAACACTTATTTAGGCCTTGCGGACATGGGCAAACAAACCGGAACTCAGGACTTCACACGCTACGCCAAAGTAATTACTCCTCCCGCCGGGACTACGTCTGTGGTACTGTACGGGGTAAACTACGGTGACAGTGGGACTGCCTACTTTGACAACATCAAGCTGACCACAAGCTCTACCACAACGTTGGAGTACGATGCGGCAGGCAATTACGCTACCGCTGTTACTGACCCCCTGGGCAACAGGACGGATTTTGGCTATGATTCCGCAGGAAACCGGACCATGGTGGACGACGCCAAAGGTAACATCACCTATTTCGGCTATGATGCCTTAAACAATTTGACTTCAGTTACCGACCCTCTGGGTAAAGTTTTTCGGTTTGGTTATGATCCGGTATCCCTCCAGGTTGCTTACCGGGACGGCCGGAGTCTCAATGATACTGACAACACCTACAGGACTCTGTTCGGTTACAATGAGTTGAACCAAATTACTTCGGTTACTGACCCCTTGAACCGTACCTTAAGTAACAGCTATGATGATTCCAGCAACCTTTCAGCTACCACCTTGCCTGACGGCAAGCAGGTGTTGTATGCTTATGATGCGGCCAACCATTTGACTCAAAAGAGGTACTCTTCGGAAGCTACCCAGTATAATTTCTCGTATGATACTGCCAGTAACCTTCAGCAGGTAACGGACAACCTAGCGAGAAGTTATATCTACAGCTTTGATAAGGCCAACCGTCTGACCAGCGCTACCGACCTCTTTGGCTACAGGCAGGACTTCGGACTGGACAATGCAGGAAATATAACTTCCATCACTGATTCCAACGGTAAAAGTACTTCCTATTTGTATAGTTCAACAAACAAGCTCCTTTACCTTACCACTCCCCTTGGCTACCAAGTAAATTTCATCTATGATGAAGCCGGCCGTCCCTTTCGAATCTTCAGGAACAACGGTTATTTTGCCCATTTGCGCTATGACCGGGCCGGGCGTGTTTCGGAAATTGCCGACTCAGGCAATCCCGGGGGAGCCAAAATTCAGTACTACTATGATGCCAACGGAAATATCACCGGCATGACCTCAGCCGATGGTTATCAATCCTTCAGCTATGATGCCTTAAACCGCCTGACCGGCTGGACGGATGAATTTAGCGCCAATACCACATACACCTATGATGCGGTGGGCAACCTAACCCAAAAGGGTAGCCGGACATTTACCTATAATGCGGCTAACGAGATTACCAACCAAGGATTTACCTATGATACCAACGGCAATCTGACCAGTGACGGGAATTTCAATTATGCCTATGATGGGGAAAACCGTTTGGTTAGGGTAACCCGAGTAAGTGACGGGTCTACGGTAGCAACTTATGAGTACGATTACCGGGGACTTAGAATCAGCAAAACAACTGCTTCAGGCACCATCCGCTACCACTGGGATGACAAAGAACGCCTGGTGCGGGAAAGTGATACTAACGGCAACACCCTGGCCCTCTACATCTATGATGACAAGGGTCAACTCCAGGCCATTGAAAAAGGCGGGGCCATCTATTATACCCATACCAACCATAGGGGTGACATCCTGTCAGTCACGGATATCTCCGGTAACCGGGTGGCGACCTATAAGTACGATCCCTGGGGTAAACTGATTAGTCAGACCGGTACCTTCGACCAGCCTTTCCGCTATGCCGGGTATTACTATGACAGCGAGACAGGAATATATTACCTAAAGGCACGGTACTATAGCCCGGAACTGGGAAGGTTTTTGAACAAGGATACGTTTAAGGGGCTTAATGAGGATCCGCAAACATTAAACCTTTATGTATACGCTAGCGGTAATCCAATTAAATATACAGACCCTAGCGGACATGGGATAAAAACAAAAATATTTAAACTTGGTTTAAGGTATACTGCTAAATTGTTACGATCTGATTTAGTAAGATATAAAGTTATTGGATTCGTTGAAGAACAGCTTGGTAAAAGAACTGCCACAATTTTAAGTACTCATGCACTTAGAATTGCTAGTCTATTAGAAAGTATGTCTAGATGGGAAGACATATTCCTAAACGAAATACAGCACCAAGTTGTAAATGTCTTAATTAGTCAAGGTCTTTCTCGTCCTACAGCAGTTAATGTTGGTCTTGGAGTTAAGATGTTTGTTGAAAAAGTCTCATGGCTTTTCTTATAAAACTAATTTTTTAACTGTGGAGGCCTTTCTTAAATGAGCTTAGATGAACGGGATATAAAAATTCAGGAATTAGAAAAAAGGATTATTGAACTTGAGACTAAACAAAAGTTAATGTTAGACTCTATACTTAGTCTTATCGATTTAATAAATCCAAATTATGATTCCTTTTCACTTTTTTTATTAACCAATGGATTTACGGCAAAGGAAATAGAAAACCTTGAAAATTTACTAAGTACGTTAGCATTTAACAAAGGATTTCACAATATTAGCATTTCTAAAGAGGAATTTATTAAAAAATTCGAGGAGATTTTACCTCGTAAGAAAGATATGCTCTTAGGTCTTATAAAAGCGTTAAAAGCTGAAGATAGACACCCTCATATTTGTAGTTTAGTTCTAGATGGAAAAGAAGCTAAATCTGAATAATAGGGTTAATGAGTTAAGGAGGTCTCTCCTTGACTCTCTTTTTTATTGAGCCTTTCGCAAATTTTCTAGCCTCAATATTGAAGGATTGTAGGGGAAACAAAAAAGCTTCAGCCCAAAGTAAAAAAGTTTTTCACGTGGCCGACCAGGCCTACTTGCCTCATTAGCCTTCAAACAATCTCTTCAAAAATTTTTCCGGGTCATTGAGAAAGTTCTTTGTTGTTTGATAATGTTCAGTTTCCCAATAATGAACTTCTCTCAAAGGTGATTCATCAAATGAATAAATGGTAGCATTAGGATAGGCTATTAAAATGGGAGAATGGGTGGCAATAATAAATTGGGCTTTACCTTTTTGCTCAAGATCTCTCATAATTCTTAAGAAAACCAGTTGCCGCTGTGGAGATAAAGCTGACTCCGGCTCATCCAAAATATAAAGACCCCTACCGTTAAATCTATGTGCGAATAATGATAGAAACGCTTCCCCATGAGATTGCTTGTTTAGAGATTTGCCACCGTAATACTTATATACTTCTGGACCAAGTTCATCAAGATAACCTGCAAAGTTAAAGAATGTCTCTGCTCGGAAAAAGAAGCCGTTTGTTACTTTGGGCAACCAAGACAATTTGATTACTGTCTCAAGAGTTGACTCTTCATCCGAACCTAGCAAGAGGTTGTTTCGGCTACCTCCCCGATTACTAAAACCACATTTTGTTGAAATAGCTTCAAGTAGGGTTGATTTCCCTGAACCATTCTCTCCAATAAAAAAAGTAACATTTTCCTTCAAGGGGATAGATTGTACACCACGCAAAGAAGAAATGTTGAATGGGAATCTCTTGCTTTTTGGAACGGAACCCCAATTGAAACTAATTTCTTTTAAAAAAGGCATTAGGCCAAACCTCCTACCTCATGTAGCTACGTGGTTTAGTTTAACACTGACTGATCGAACTTTGTGCTCTACACAAAATTATACCACACAAATCCGTTCCGGCATAAATAGCCAATTCCTAAAATAACGGCTTCACCTATGAAGCCAACGGCAACCTAACCAGTGACGGTACCTTCAACTATTCCTTTAATGAAGAACCCCCCCGTCAGGGTACCCTGCGTTAGGTGATGGCTACGGTAGCGACTAATGAATATGATTACCGGGGCTTGAGAATCAGCAAGACTACTGCTTCCGGAACCACCTGTTATCACAAGGAGCGCTTGGTGCTGGAGAGTGATACCTGCAATCAGTGTGGACCGCACCACCGCTTTCTTTGGTAAAAAGAGTGTCAAAATCAGCAGCCTGACCGGTACCACCGCTTATTTGTACCAGGATGTTGCGGTTACCCCTGGCCAACAGTTTACTTTGTCTGTACCTTTCAGGATGCAGAATGTCTCAGGAACCGGCGGCGTGGATATTGGACTGGAGTTTTACGATGCCAACTGGAACTATATGACATCCATTTATTCCGATACCTGGAGCGGCAGCGGTGACAGCAGGCTGGTAGTAACCAATACCGCACCTGCCGGGGCAGTCTATATCTACGTTGTCCTGGAACTTTGGAACGCCAGCGGTACTGTCTGGTTTGACGGTGCCCAGTTAGAAAAGCCTATAGACCCTAATGAGGGGAATATTATTACCGAATTTGACAACGTGGAGAACTCCAGCTTTGAAAATGGCCTAAATTACTGGTTTACCGGCGGGAACGGGACTGTCAGCCTTACAACTGAAGCCGCCTGGGGCGGTAGCCAAAGTAAAAGCAAGTGTAGCCACCCCCGGTGCTATGGCTTATATGGGCAGCGCTTTTACCCAATTTCCTTAACGAACGAAAAAAGACGGCTGTCGCCGTCTTCCTCCATTCAACTATTCTTTTTCCCCGAAAATTTTCTGGTGTACAAGCTTAAGGCAGCAGTCCATAACCACTTCCAGTCCGGCCTTTGCCGCGAAGTTAGCTGCCTCTTCACTGGTAACACCCTCCTGCTGCCAAAGGACTTTAGCCCCAATCTTAACTGCACTCTCCGCAATAGGCGGCACATCCTCAGTCTTCCGGAAAATGTCCACAATATCCACCGGTTCAGGAATATCCTCAAGGGCAGCATAAGCCTTTTCGCCCAGTACTTCCTGCACTGCAGGATTCACGGGAATTACCCGGTAACCCTGCTCTTTTAAATACCTGGCAACCCTATGGCTTGCTCGCTCTTCATTAGCCGAGAGACCTACCACAGCAATTGTCCGGGCCTGTACCAACAGCTCTTTTAAACGGGCATCCGGGGGATTTTTCATAAAAAGCCTCCTTTGCTATCAAAAGTGGCAGAAAATCCTCTGCAATAATGAGCATCACACTACTGAACTACATATTATGAAGGAAGAACGAACAAGGAGGCGAAAACATGGCTCCGGGCCAGGACTTACCCATCAGAATGATGCTTACGGAGTTAAATAGCCATTTCCGTGCAGACCGGGGCAGGCCGGCCTTAGCTTTTGCCTTACTGCGCAGGGTTAACAATTTGTCCGAACTGGTGGTTGTCGCCAATAACCTGCTCTCCCTTCATGATAGAGTAACCTCTCCCTACCATTTCTATGAAGTCTGGTTTGAAGAACCCAAATCCGAAACAACGGTTAGTACCGGAGCATTTAATACAGACCCCCAAGGCAAGGGAATTCTCATCTTCCGGTTTAACCCTTTGGAAATTGGGGGTTATCCTTTAGCCTTCTTCAAGCAGATTTACATTACCGCCGAACCCCAGGACGGCGACCCTGCTCCCGCTACAAAGGTTTTGGGCTAGCTTTCCCATTTAGAAGCTCTGACAGGGTTACAAATCTGTAGCCCTTTTTTTGATATCCTTCAATGATGGCCGGTAAAGCATCGACCGTCTTCTGACGGTCCAATCTGCCATCATGGCCCAGGATGATGCCTCCTTTTTTCGCCTGCCCGATGACTCGCCGGGCCATAGCCTCAGGAGTCTTGACACTGTGGTTCTCAATACATACCGTCCATAAAACGGTAGGCAGGCCTAAGTTGCCGGCAAGCTTAATGATGTCCTGATTATAGAGCTTTTTAGGCGGCCGAAAAAAGGACGGGCTAGTGCCGGTGAACCTTAAAATGGTCAACTGATCTTTTTGGATTTCTGCAAAAACTTCAGGTAAAGCAACCTTGGTAAGCTCAGGATGGCTGTAAGTATGGTTAGCCAGTTCATGGCCCAGGGCCACCTGTTCCCTTACCAGGTCCGGATGGCGTTCTACTTGCGCACCGACTACAAAGAAGGTGGCCGGAACCTTATACTTGGTGAGAATCTCCAAAACCTGGGGGGTAAACCTGGGATCAGGCCCATCATCAAAGGTCAGGGCTACTACTTTTTCTTCACTGTCCCCAAAATAAATGACCTTGCCTCCATAGTTCAGTTCCGACCAGGACTTGAGCAGCGAGTCAGGTTTACTCATAATTGCCAGGACAGCCAAGGGCGCCAAAAGGGTACTCAATAGAAAAGTTCTCCTGCTAATTTGCATAGCCGACCCTCCCAGGCTTTCAGGTTAGATTGCCTGTAGGTTTCGACACTCGCAGGGCAAAGTCCTCTCAATGCCCACACTCCAATATTATCCTTAATTAGCGCATTACAACCTTGGGAATCCCTAACTCCAGATGGCCGATATCATTGACCAGTGAGATGATGGCCCGCTCTCCGTAGTAATCGATGATATTTAAGGCCGTATTATCCTGACGAATGCGCCAGATATACCGGATATCCATATCCAGAGCAGTGGACAAAATCAGCCGGATTGTGCCCCCATGGCCTACCACAGCCACCGCTTCGTCCTGGTGGAGTTCCACAATTTGGCTGATACCCCGCATTACCCGCTCTGCCACATCATCAAGGGACTCCCCCTCGGGAAGCACAGTGGCCCGGGGATCCTCTCTCCATTTTGCCCAAATATCAGGGAAGCGTTCCTGAATCTCCGTGAACTTTAAGCCTTCCCAAGCGCCAAACTTGGTCTCCCTGAGCAGTTCCATTTTTTGCACCGCTTTCCCATGGGGGGCTGCGATTATTTCCGCAGTCTCAAAAGCTCTGGACAGGTCGCTGGCATAAAAATGGTCTATCTGCTCCCCTGCCAGCCGGGCTGCCAGTCTCCCGGCCTGTTCTTTGCCTGCCTCACTGAGGGGAATATCACTGTGACCTTGGTAGCGCAGCTCACTGTTCCAGATAGTCTCACCATGTCTGATCAAATAAAGCCTGGTCATTATTTTTCCCCTTCCCCGCAAATTGCCCTGAGGGCTTTCAGCAACCTTTCGTTGCTTTTCCGGTCCTTAACTGCCACCCGTATATAGGTGTCATCCATATTCTTAAAGGAGGCACAGTCCCTAACCATTATTCTAAATGGCGCCAGCTCCTGCTGCAAGCTTTTTGAGTTCCAGCCGGCTGTCAACTTAATTAAAATATAATTCACGCTGGGATAGAAAGGCTCGATTCCCGTAATTTTCGCCAGTTCTCCCCAGAGATAATCCTTTTCACTTTGGACAAATTCTTTTGATTTTTCCAGGTGTTCTACATCTTCAAGTGAGGCAACACCGGCAATCTGAGCCAGGCAGTTAACATTCCAGGGGTCTTTTCTGTCTGTGAGTTCCCTGATCAGCTTCCGGTTCCCCAGGCCAGCTCCCAGCCTTAAACCCGGAATACCTAAGAACTTAGTTAATGAATAAGACACAAACAAATTACTAAACTCCTCTACCTGGCCGGCCACTGAATAATGATCTTTTTCGGCTACAAAATCCATAAAAGCCTCATCCACAAGCACAAAAACCCGGTGTTTGGCAGCTTCCCTGACCACATACAGGACCTCCTCCCTGGTCAGTAAGTGCCCGGTGGGATTATTGGGATTACAGAGGACAACCAGGTCAACTCCGGGGAGTTCTCCGGCCAGAGCTTCCACATCTAACTTGTATTGATTCTCTTCCGGCAGCAAAAAGTCCGCCAGCGAACCCCCGGCTACAAGCACAGCCGCTTCATACTCACTAAAGGTGGGGGCCGGAATCAGAACCCGTTCCGGTTTAAGGGTGGCCATCAGCAGGTAAATAAGTTCGACCGCGCCATTGCCCATAACCATATTGTCAGCAGCCTGGCCCGTCCAGCGGGATAGGGCTTCCTTCACAGCGCAGCAGTGCGGGTCAGGGTAATGAAGAATAGTCTCCAGGTTTGCCTTGATTGCTTCATAGGCCCCCGGGACAGGACCCAAAGGATTAATATTAGCGCTGTAATCCAAAAGCTCTTTGGGGTTTACCCCGTAGTCCAGGGCAGCAGCCCATAAGTTTCCCCCGTGAATGTGTTTAATAGTAGTCAACATTCCCACCCTCTTCCCCAAAACCTGGTTAGACAAGAATATACACCAACAACAAAGTCACTACCTCAGTAATTTCGATAACTGCACCATATGTATCCCCGGTTAACCCTCCTAATGTCTTGTTGATTTGCCTGCCCATCAGGTGGACTAAGAGGGTGGCAACCCCTGCCACTGTCAGACCTCCTACCCCCAGGAGCAGGTAGGCGGCTACAACCACAACCAAAAGAGCAAAAAGCACATCCGGCAGGGTAGTGTATTTTTGATAAGCCTTACCCAGTCCTTCCGGCCTGGCGTACGGAAAAGCAATCAGGCAGTAAACATTGGCCCAACGGCCTAAAGCCGCCATTAACGGCAGTACAGCCCAGGCCGGCTTGGGCAGTCCAATCAGCAGGGTAACCTTTAGCAGAATGAGTAGCACTACAGCCATAACCCCATTAGCGCCCACCCGGCTGTCCCGCATAATCTCCAATTTGCGTTCCCGCGGCCTACCGCTGAACAAACCATCCATACTGTCCATAAAACCGTCCAGGTGCATTCCACCGGTAATCACCATTTCTGCACCAAGGAGCAGCACCGCTACTACTGCAGCCGGATAGTATTTTCCGGCTACCTCGGACACCGCCCACAAAATCCCCCCAATCAGCAAACCAACTATGGAAAAGCAAGCTGTGGACCGGCCAAAATTAACCTCATCCCAGGGAACGGTGGCAATATGCAAACGGGTAAGGCTCTGAATGGCCAGAACCAGCCTGGTGAACATGGTCAATCTCTCCTTTTGCGGCCACATTTGTGGCCCCTTTTTGAAAGCGCAGATATCGACCGGACGAAAGCGGGCTTGAGATCGTCAAGGCAGGAAGGTTGCCAGGGCCCAGACAAGGCTGCCCAGGGTTACGGCCAGTACGGCTGCCCCGTACATCAGCCGCCAGGCGCGGCGGATGTCCTCTGCCTCAAGGGGGCGCAGGTTCTCGCCCATGTAGGCCCTGAAGGAAGGCTGTCCACCGTAATAGTTGAGTCCACCCAAACGTATCCCTATTACTCCGGCCACTGCTGATTCCGGGTAACCGCTATTGGGGCTGGGATGCTTGGGGGCATCCCTGCGGAGAATGGACCACCCGTCCCGCCACTTATAGCCGGCGAGGGCTGCAGCTAGCAGGAGCAGGACGGCGGTTATCCGGGCCGGAATGAAATTGGCCAAGTCGTCCAGGCGGGCTGAGGCCCAACCGAACTCCCGGTATTTATCATTCTTATAGCCAACCATGGAGTCCAGGGTATTGGTGGCACGGTAAGCCATAGCCAGAGGCGCACCGCCCAGGAATCCATAGAACAAAGGAGAAACAATTCCATCAACAATATTCTCCGCTACAGTTTCCACTGTAGCCCTGACAATTTCTCCTTCATCCAGGGCCTGGGTATCCCTGCCTACAATCCAGCCTACCTTCACCCTGGCTTCCTCCAGGTTACCGGCCTGCAGCAAATCAAAGATTTCCCGGGCCGCCCGGTACAAGCTGGTAGTCGCAATAGTAGTAGACATCAGCCAGAGGGCGAAAACCCAGCCCAGCCACCGGTAAAGACTCCCTGCGCCCCACACTAACCCGAAAGTAGCCCCATAGGCTGTACCCACAACTAGAACGGTAAGCAGGACCCCTGACAGCCTCAAGCCGGCCAGCGGGGCCACCCATTTGCGCAGTACCCTCTCCAGCCGGGAAATTGCGTTGCCTATCACTACCACCGGATGAAGCAACCAACGGGGGTCACCCACCAGTAGATCAATAATAAATGCCCCTAAAACCAACATATCTGCCTCCACCTACAGCCCCATGATCTTTCGCAACAAGTTCATATTCAGGCTGTCCCGGACTACCTGGGCCAGTTTATCATAATCCCTTTCCCGCTGTTCCAGGACGGACAGTCCTTCCTGTGCATTTACCGGCTCAAGCCCTTTCTTTACGCGCAGGACATTGAGCAGATGCCTGCGAAACGCGTCATTGTCAAAGATGCCATGCAAATAGGTGCCCATAACCATTCCGTCCCTACTTACTGCCCCATCCGGACAGTGAACCTCTTCCCCGGACCTTTCGGTAATGGTAAAGGCAGGAGCGGCCTGGCTTCCCAGTTCACTACGCCCCATATGAATCTCATAGCCGCTAACCGTTGTCCCCTCCAAACCCTCCAAAAAGCAGCCTCCCCCTTTTAGCAAAGCAGTAACCTGACAGGTAACCTTTTCAGTTTCAAAGATGGTGACCATATCTAACAGCCCTAAACCCCGCACACTGGGAATTGACGATTCAGTATGTAAAGGGTCCCGGAGTTCCCGCCCCAGCATTTGGTATCCGCCACAGATGCCAATCACCGGAGTCCCTGCACTGTGCAAAGCCAGGATTTCTGCGGCCAGCCCGGATTGCTGCACATATACCATATCCTCGATAGTGTTTTTGCTCCCCGGCAAAACCACCAGGTCGGGTTTGCCTAAGCTTTGCTCCCTGCCCACATAGCGCAGGTGCACATCAGGCTCATCCCCCAGGGCATCAAAATCAGTAAAATTGGAAATGTGGGGAAGGCGAATCACGGCAAGCTCCACCTTTTGCATATCCCGTTCCAATCCGGGACGCGCAGGTGAACACAGGTCGGTCTGGGAATCCTCTTCTTGAACTTTGAAACCTTGAAAATACGGGACAACCCCCAGTACCGGCTTACCGGTTTTCTGCTCCAAAAATTCAATTGCCGGTTGGAAGAGGCTTACATCTCCACGAAACTTATTAATAATAAACCCGGCCACTAAATCCCGCTCCTCTGGTTCCAGCAGTTCCAATGTCCCTACCAGGGATGCCAACACTCCCCCTTTGTCAATGTCCCCCACCAGGATTACCGGGGAGTTTGTAGCCTTGGCAATTCGCATGTTGACCACTTCAGATGATTTCAAGTTAACCTCGGCAGGACTCCCGGCCCCTTCGATAACCAGCAGTTCATACTTTGCACAAAGCCGTTCCCAGGCGCCCATGATGATACCCATGGCTTCCCTGGTCCATTCCCCGTGGTATTTGCGGGCAGAAATATTGCCGATAGGCTTACCCAGGACAATTACCTGGGAGGATGCCTGACCGGTAGGTTTGAGCAGAATCGGGTTCATATCCACACTGGGTTCAACACCGGCGGCTTCAGCCTGCACAACCTGGGCTCTGCCCATCTCCCCTCCGTCCTTGGTCACAAAGGAGTTAAGGGCCATGTTTTGGGATTTGAATGGGGCTACCCGGTAGCCTTCCTGGCGAAAAATCCGGCAGAGAGCAGCCACAAGCACACTTTTTCCTACATGTGAACCCGTTCCCTGCAGCATTATGGATTTAACCTCCACAGTATTCACCCTCCCCTAATTTGGACCATACCTTCCGGCCTAGTTCCTTTAATTCTACCGGTATTCCGGCTATTACCAAATAAACTTCATCCGCGGCCCCGGCCAAGATTTGATTGGCCCAGCCTGCCACATCCCTATAGGTCCGGCCTAAAGCATATGTAGGGACCAGCCCTTGACCAAGCTCATTGGCCACCACAATCACATGAGCCTTGCAATCGCGGGCAGACTGGGCGAGAACCTCCATTTCCTCTAAAATAGCCGTTTGTTTTTCTGTGGACATTTCAGCTGTGCCAGGTTTGGGAAAACTGCCGTCCAGCAGCAAATTACTGACCAGCAGGGTTAAACAGTCCACCAGCACCACATCTGTATCCAGGTCCCTGAGCCGTTTGCTAACCCAGTGGGTCTCCTCCAGGGTATCCCACCCGGGGGGCCTTCGCTCCCGGTGAATTCTGATTCGTTGTTCCATTTCCTCATCTAAAGCCTGAGCGGTCGCTATATAGGTCACTCTTTTGCCCAGTTTTTTCACCAGTTCCTCTGCAAAGGCACTTTTTCCGCTCCTGGCTCCCCCCAGAATCAGGACAAGCCTGCCCCTTTCTTGACACCCCTGCATTTTTATCCCCCCCGTTAATAAAGCAAGCCTGTTCCGGCATACCATAAATAGCTTTAAAATATAAATCCTCAGCCTTCAATAAGACTGAGGAACAAGTTTACCGTTACCTGGCATCCCTTAACCTGGTTAACAGCTCACCCCGCCCCTTTCTCACGAAGGTACAGAAGGCACACACAGGCAGGTTTCCTGGCTCCCGGTTCATCTTCCTCCTGCCTTCCCAGACCGTCCAGGCCCAGTGGCTCAACAGGATTCATCGCCGGTTACAGTGGCGGAGACCGCTCAGGATTTAAACCTGATTCCCTTTTAACCTCAATAATAAGGCACCTGTGGATTCACTTTTTTACTTATTATTCTACCTTGAGGACAGAAATCCTGCCTGGCAGTTTAAAATGGCAGTTTTTTTGTTTCCTCTCCCTGGACATGATATACTGGTAGCAATTGGGCCATAGGCAGACTTTTTCAGCAAGCTGTTATCGGAGGGTATCAATGTTACGCAGAATATTCCAGGTCATGCATGCCTTAACAGCCAAAATGGAAAGTTCGGACCACCGGTTGGTGACTGGCAACCTGGATTCCCGGGAACAGTCACTGTTTTACGCAATGGATATCAATTCACAAAAACATTCAGTAAAGGTAGCTCTAACCTGTCTACAGTTGGCGGCCTCCTACCCTTTAGCTGACCGTAAATTGCTGGTTCGTGCAGCCCTCCTCCACGATATCGGCAAGCAGCGGGGTGATCTTACCACTTTAGACCGGATTATTTTTGTAATTACCGGCAAACTTTTCCCCAGGCTCAGCAAAGCCCTGGCCAAACAGGGTAATGGCTTCTCCCGGCAAAAACTTCAGCATGCCTTCTTTGTCCTGGAGGCTCATCCCGTGCTGGGCAGGCAGAAAGCAGCAGCAGTAGGGGTTGAACCTCAGATTTTGGAACTTATCGCCAGGCACCATACACCGCAGGTTCCGGGCGAACCCCTTGAACTAACTATCCTGCGCAATGCGGACGACCTAAATTAACGGTTAAACTTTTCAAGCTGTTCCTTAACTCTTTCTACCAACTGGGCTATCAGGTGCGGCAGTGGTTCACCCTGAAGGCCTACTAACTCAACATCACCCCTTAGAATGGGGAGGAGAATCTTGGGTACCTGGCTGCTGTAGATAGCCTCTGCCATTCCGGGTGTAATCTCTCCAAGCAGCGCATTGGGTACGATAATTCCTACCGGCCCTACTATTAAATCAACCCGCCGGCAGTTGTACAGGATTGCATTTTCTCCGGAAGCACCTTCATTTGCCCCTGCTTTTAACATTAAGGAAGTGGCCAGGGCATTCGTAGCCAAGGCCAGGATATCCACATCCTCGCCAAGTTCCTTGCGAAGTTTTTCGGTTATATGTTTTCCAATGCCGCCGCCCTGTCCGTCTATTACCGCAATCCTCATCTGCCTTACCCCCGCAAGCTTACTTTGCTTCGACAGCCCTGCACTATTATTTCTCGGTTTTTTTATATTTTCCTTTAATCCATATCTATTGTACGAAAAAACACCCTGGATATGCAATCCGCCAGGGTGTTTAACACAACTTGGATTTCATGCTTACATCAGGAAACTGCCTGGTTGTTTAGAGCACACTTACCACTGCACTCAACAGTTTTGGGCCACGGCAACTCTTTGCCAGGTCAGCTTGGCAATTAGGGCCTGGCCTATTACTCCGGCAATAACCTTGGCCAAGCGATAAGTAGTCCAAAGCCGGGTATTTTGCAAAGCAAAATACTCCAAAAACCCTCCCACATTTACAATACCGGTTACACAAGCATGTCCGACCTTGGGCAAATCCTTTTTCACGCCCACCCCCGGCAGCAGGGGCTCCGCCTTATAGGTGATATGCCCGATACTGTCTATCTTTCCAAGGCAGGCATCTACTGCTAAAACAAATGCCTCAGGGTGATTACGCTCAACCAGCTGTACTTTCTCTCCCAAGTTAGTGGCGTGAACAGGATCATCCAGGGTTCCGTAAACACAGGCACTGGGAATAAGTTCCTTGATAAGTGTCCCCACCAATGGACCAAGACTATCTCCTGCAGAACGGTCGGTCCCAACACAAACAAGAACAATATCCTTATGGAGTTTAAAAGTTTGACTTAATACATTCAGTAATTCAGCTTGTCCGTTTTCATCATTTACATTGAAGTGCAGGTCAGGCATACTACCACCTCATCTTAATAGTTATGTGCTGCAACTTATTTTCATTTTACCTGACAACTTCTGGAAATCATGTCGAACCCCGCTTGTTTTGTGGATAATTTTCCGACATCAATAAATATTTTCCCACTGAATGTATATATTTAGTTTCTGGAGTTCATAATATAGATACTCCGCTTTGGTAAGTTCTATCTCT
>JAJZTU010000258.1 GCA_021848765.1 Bacillota bacterium | reverse complement strand
TGACTGCAGCCTGGACAGAAGCCACATCACCTTGCAGTTTAACCACCACACTAACCGCTTTTCCCACACCGATTACCCGCTCACACCCCAACACCGTTACGACCGCTGCTTTGGTTGCGGCATCAGCTGCCGCCATGGCTGTAGTGAAGCCTATACACTCAATTAGCCCGAGAGCTCCCTGCATCATTTTGACCTCCTTACTTAAGTACCGCCATGCCCACTTCCCTCGCTGCTTCCAGGGCATTTTGCACGGCAGCGGGGTCGCCACTGACCATCAACCATACTTCATTAGCGAAAGCTGACTCCACTGAAGGTCCCCAGTATTTCACCAATTCCACCTGAGCGGTTTTTAAGGCGGTATCCGCCATCAACAGCCCTACCCCGGCCGGTGCGCCGATCATGATGCCAAAAGCCCGGTTCAACGGTGCGCCAAAAGCCTTTTCCAGAGCCTCAGCGGACCGGGCTGTATAGTGGACTTCCAGGCTGCCCTGTTTACAGTGAAAAACTCCTTTAGCCAGGTCATTCACAGTTTCCAATACAATTTCCACCGCCCTGGCAACATCAGCCACATCCTCCGCGCCCAGCAGGATATACGCGCCATGGCCGGTTCCGCCCTGACCGTCCCGGGACAACCGGAGGGTTAAAATCCTGGAGTTGGTTTTCTTAACCGCCTCATCGGCAGCCAGAATCTGAGGCGCAGCGCCATCCCGGGAACTGATTACCCCAACAGCCCGAATCCCGGCGTCCAAACCCATCCCACTGCGCAAAGCCGGGTCCAGGTTAGGGATTACATAACCAAGGGTATTACCATAGGCAGTCCCGATGAACTTGACCTGTCCAAATGTCCTGCCGGTTCTGCTTTCCACCTGGGGAGTCCCGGACTGCCCGGAATCACCGGCCATTAATTTCTGCAGCAAGCTCTCCGTTGCTTGATTTACCGGAGTCACAGCAGCATTAGGCCCCACTGCCGGTTGTGCTCCGGTTGCCGGTTGTGCCCCTGCCATTAAGCGGGCTTGACGCTGCATCGCCTTCTCCCGCTGATAATTAGGCCTGGCTACCGGTGGGTAAGAATTATCCGTCCCTTTAGGCGCAGCATTTTGTCCCTGATACTTAACATCCTGGCCCTGGTACTTAACATCCTGACTCTGGCACTTTACATCCCGGCCTTTGGTTTGTTTGGACCTCAGCACCTCGGCCAGTACCTGCTCGATTAAATTATCCTGCATCATTGATCACCTGCCTGGCCCTGCAGGGGCAAAAGCTTGGCCAATTCTTCATTGGGCCTGGGGATAACATTGACCGATACCACTTCCCCTACTTTTTCCGCGGCCATGGAACCGGCTTGCACGGCTGCCTGTACAGCGGCAACATCACCCTGAATGATTATCGAGATTAATCCGGAGCCAACCTGCCGGTATTCCAGAATCCTGACCTCAGCGGCTTTCACCATAGCATCGGCTGCCTCAATGGCGCCTACCAGCCCCCGGGTCTCCACAAATCCAACAGCTTTCTTCATCACTTACACCTCCGTCCTACGCTTCCAGGTAATCTTCCAAGCTGATGGCATCGTAACCGGGAATACGGACTCTCTCAAACTGATCCGCATAAGCCAGGGGGTAGGTGGCATCAATACCCATTTTAGCTGACACCCCTCTGATGTTGTTGGACGGTTCCAGGGAACAACCCCTGGCCGGGGGAATGATCACCACATCCTCATCAGCTTGCACCCTGGTGGCAATGGCCCACTCCACATCGTAAGGGTCCCAAATGTCCACATCATCATTGACTACTACTACATGCTTGTAATCCTTATTTGCTGCCAGGGCCGCCATAATAGCGCTTTTCCCTTCCCCCTCATACCTTTTGGCAATGGAAATGACCGCATGAAACCTGCCGCTGCCGGCCATAGTCACATGTACCTCTTTAACCGACGGTACCAGATGCCGGACATGCAGGTACAAAGTAACTTCCCGCATAATGGCATTGGGCAGTTTATGCTCGTAACTGGAAGGGAAAATGGCCTGAAAAATCGGGTTGCTGCGGTGAGTTACAGCGGTTATTTCCGCATATGGCTGCTCCGAGGCCGGACCGTAATAGCCCGCCAGTTCCCCAAAGGGCCCTTCGGTCATCCGTTTGTGGGGCAGCATGCGGCCTTCCAAAACTATCTCCGTCTGGGCCGGGACTTCCAGGTCAACGGTTTTGGCCTTAACCATCTCAACGGACTCACCCAGCAGGGCGCCCGCCACACCGAGTTTATCCAATCCATACAACTGGGTATTCAGTTGTGAGGTCAGGGTAAGCACAGGATGGACGCCGATTAAGATCACAAATTCCAAAGGCTGGTTTTGTTTTTCTTTTTGATAGTACATCTCCAGTAAACCCGGGGATTCAATTAAAACCGAAAGCTTATTGCCGCTTTGAAATTGCATGCGCCGGATCGAGGTAAAGTATCTGCCCAAAACCGGGTCCCTGACTAAGATGATACCGCCGGTAATGAAATGTCCGGCATCTTTTTCGTGGAATTTAGGAATAGGCAGCAGTTTAAGCAAATCGATATTATTGGTAATTACATGTTCCTGACAGGGACCGGCGGGTACCAGTCTGGCGGGCAGAGGGTTAGACATAGCGGCAAGAATGGCAGGTATTAATTCTTTTTTATCAGCCCCTAAAAAGCCGCCAATCAGGTCCCGGTCACCACAAAGCCCCCCCACCACCGGCATCTGATAACCCTTGACATCATCGAAAAAAGTGGGCAGGGTACCTTTGGTCTTATTTAACAGGGCGCCTAACTCAAATTCAGCTGATACCCGCTTTTTAATCCTGGCCAACTGCCCTGACTTAAGCAGCTTCTCCAAATGGCTGCGCAAGGAAACTCCCAAAAACTCCACCCCCTTTTTAGTCAACTCTTATTTACCGGGCCGGCACACCCCAACGCGGGTAAAGATTATGGTCAATTGACAGCGAATCCAGGATTTTACCCACCACATGTCCTATCAACTGGGCCATATTTTCAGGCTTATGATAAAAACCCGGCGAAGCAGGCAGGATGGTTGCACCGGCCCTGGCTAAGCGCAGCATGTTCTCCAGGTGTAAGACACTGTAGGGCATTTCCCTGGGGACTACGACCAGCTTACGGCCCTCCTTCATGGTTACCCCGGCTGCCCTGCTTAACAAGGTATCCCCCATTCCGGCTGCAAGAGCGCCCAGGGTATTCATTGAGCAGGGAGCCACTACCATGGACCGGATTGGGAAGGAACCGCTGGCCACAGGGGCAAACAAATCCCGGTTATCATGCCAGGTTACATAGGGAGCCAGGTCGGCTTTGGTGACACCGCACTCAAACTCCATAACCTTCTCGCCCATCTCTGTAGCTATGCCGTGTACTTCCAGGCCCAAGTCCGCCAAGACCCGAATCAGGGATACTCCGTAAATGGAACCGCTGGCCCCGGTAATCCCGACAATTATTCCCATGCCAAAATCCTCCTAATGCTAGCCTGTGCACCATGGTCAGGCAGCCGGACCATGGCGCCTGATCCGGCTGATCAAGATTGGGCCTTTACTGCTTAGCAAAACGCTCCTTGTACTCAGCCAAAGTCATGACTTCCCCAAAGATCCCGATGTCTCTGAGACCGGACAGGTGCATTTCTTCATCCTTGGAAGCGCAGCAGTCGCTGATACAGATAACTTTATAGGTATGATAGAGGGCATCGGAAGCGGTGGAACGGACACAGACATTGGTCCATACCCCGGTAACCACCACTGTGTCAATGCCTTCTTCCCGGAGGAAGAGGTCCAAATCCGTATAAGAGAAACCACTGTGGCGGCGCTTCTGAACAATATAATCGCCTTTTTCTTCATCCGGGCGCAGCCCGTCAATAAAATCAGAACCCCAGGTGCCTTTAATGGCATGGACGGGACGCACCTTAAAGTCGGCGTCATTTTTCCGGTGAGCTTCCTGAACAAAAACTACCTGAATCTCGTTTGCGTGGGCAAATTTAACCAGGTCCTGCAGGTCGGGAACAATCTTTTCACCGTCCGGGCAGCGCAAAGGCGCTTTAGGCCCGATAAAGTCATTTAACATATCGATGATTACAATAGCGTGTTTACTCATAATTAATTCCTCCCGGTTTAATAATACGTTTTTTCTAGTCGTCTTCTTTCCGTCCCGGAGACAGGAGCGACGGGGCACTGCCTAGAACTTCAGCAGCCTGGGCAGTTCACTGATGGTCTGGCGCTTGACAAACCCGCCGTAACCGGGCTTGCCGGTAATCCCCTTACCGTCTTCATAAACTACCTTACCCCGGACAATGGTTTTGCTGACCTTCCCTTTTAACTTCATTCCGTGCAGGGGGGTATATTTGGCTTTACCCTGCATTTGAGTTTGGTCGATAGTCCACTCTTTTTCCAGGTCAAGCACAGTAAAGTCAGCATCAGAACCGATTTCCAAAGCGCCTTTTTTAGGATACAACCCGTAATGAATGGCCGGGTTTTTGGAAAGCACTTCTACTAATCTGGAAAGGCTCAGGCGGCCTTTGTTGTAACCCTCGCTGACAATGACCGGGACCATGGTCTCCACTCCGGGAATACCCGGGAAAGCTGTCCAGATATCCATGCCGGCAGCGGCTTTTTCAGTGGCAATTTCATAGGGAGCATGGTCGGTAGCCACAAAATCAATGGAGCCGTTGGCCAGGCCTGCCCACATAATGGTGTTGTCTTCCCTGCGCCGCAGGGGAGGTGCAATCTTGGCGAAAGCGCCATGCTCGGTCATGGCATCCACAGCATTAATCGTCAGGTAATGGGGGCAAACCTCCGAAGTCACCTTAAGGCCCCGCTGTTTGGCTGCGCCAACCAGGTCTGAGCCAATCCCGGTACTCATATGCACGATATGCAACCTGGACCCGGTTTCTTCGGAAAAACTGATTCCCAACTCGATAGCCACTTTTTCAGCCAGGATTTTCCGGGCTTCGGCCCAGGCCGGTCCGTCCATCCGCCCCT
>JAJZTU010000257.1 GCA_021848765.1 Bacillota bacterium | reverse complement strand
GGAATGACTCCGGTAGACCGGGACCCGGACAGTCGTGGCGGTTACCGCAATAGAATCATCATTCATGATTTTCTTGGTTTCATTGACCATCTTCCATTCTTCTTTAGTGTAGTCCAGGTCAGTAAAGACATCAATATGTGGAATGAGGTTAAAGGCAATCTGATAGGCAAATACCTCAGGAGGATACTCCCCACCTGCCAGGACGGCTTTGGTCTGGGCGGTGAGTTCTTCGATAGCTTCGATGCCGGCCCCGGAAACTGCCTGGTAGGTGGAAACCACCACCCGCTTAATACGTGCTGCATCATGAATAGGCTTTAAAGCAACCACCATCTGAATGGTTGAACAGTTGGGATTGGCAATGATTCCTTTGTGCTTTTTCACATCCTCAGGGTTCACTTCCGGAACCACCAGAGGAACATCGGGGTCCATACGGAAAGCGCTGCTGTTGTCAATTACAACCGCCCCGCGCTTCACCGCTTCCTGGGCAAATTCTTTACTGGCAGCTCCACCGGCAAATAGAGCAATATCCATCCCGTTAAATGAATCGGCAGTGGTTTCTTCCACCACATAGTCTTTACCCTGGAACTGCATTACCTTCCCGGCGGACCGGGTGGTAGCACATAAGCGGAGTTGATCAAGCGGAAAATTTCTCTCGGCCAGGATTTTTAGAAGTTCATGTCCTACCGCTCCCGATGCTCCAACCACTACAACATTATATTTTTTCACCGAAAATCCCTCCCAATAGTGCTTAAGTAGATATTAGTTATGATACCATGTTTTCCTGGCCCTGACCACCCTGCGGCTATTTTGCCACCAGGAGTGGCTGAATTTGTTTGCCCTCCAGTGCTACTTCTATGGTTTCCAGAATCTTAGACATATCTGCAACCAGAGAATTGGGTTTCCCATGAGGATTATCCTGCCCAAAGGGTACCATAAATATATTTTTGGTATTCAGCAATAATCCGATGTTCTTGGCATTCATGCTTAAACCGTCATTTGTGGAAACTGCCAAGATAACCGGCCTTTGGTTTCTCAGGTTGGCCTTGATAGCCATCAGCACCGGTGTGTCGGTTATTCCGTTGGCTAGCTTAGCAACGGTGTTGCCCGTACACGGAGCTACCACTAAAACATCCAGGATTTTTTGGGGTCCGATGGGTTCTGCCCCTACAATTGTGGTAATGATAGGCTGTTTAGTATATTTTTTTATTGCTTCCTTCCATTTCTGGGCGGTACCGAATCTGGTATCAGTGGAATCCACTGCAAGTGAAAGAATCGGATAAATCTCCGCTCCGGCCTGAACCAGGCGCTCTACTTGGGGAATGATTTCGTCAATAGTACAGTGGGAACCGGTTATCGCAAAGCCAATCTTTTTGCCGTTTACGGCCATGGATGATACACCTCCCGTGTCACACAGCTACTCCAGGGCCAGCAATTTGCAGACGAGGTCAGGGATGACCTGGATGAGGATTTGGCCTGCAGTCTTGGGTGCAACTTTTCCGGGTAGCCCGGGAGCCAGAACCGCCTTGATGCCTAAATTGGATGCTGCAAGAAAGTCGGTCCCTCCGGGAGTGGAAGCCAAATCCAGAATATAAGCCTCCCGGGACACTTTGGTGAGCAAGTTTTTATCCAGTACCATTGCCGGCACTGTATTAAAAATCAGGTCAGCCTGCTGGATATACCCTCCTAATTCCGGGAACGGAACCGGCCGGTAACCCTGTTCCTCTATCCTGGCTAAATCCCCGGGCTTCCTGGCGGCAACCCATACTTTAGCCCCAATGCCTTTCAGCATCCTGGCTAAAGTAATTCCTGTACGGCCGTAACCAAGGACAAAACTGTTGCTGTTGTGAATGGTAATGGGCACTGCTTCCATGGCCATTTGAAT
The DNA here is from genome assembly GCA_021848765.1 of Bacillota bacterium. Taxonomy (GTDB): domain Bacteria; phylum Bacillota; order Carboxydocellales; family JAJZTU01; genus JAJZTU01. The sequence continues at coordinate 3,158 of JAJZTU010000257.1, read as the reverse complement.
AGCGCCTTCCGCTGAGGGAATTGAATTCAGAATCGCCACATTATCCAGTTCCGCCACCTCAACCAGCTTGCGTTGCTTTTCCGCCAGGAGTTCCCGAAGATACCTTTTGGCAACCCCTACCAGAATGGGTGCACCCGGAGGAATTTTCTCCACTACACCGGCAGTCAAATGCAAAGGTATGTTGATTTGCGGCGCAAATATCCTTCCTTCATCATTGACCCCCGGCATGGGCAGTAGAACCACCTGGGCATCCCTCACCGTCTCTTCCAAGGACGAATGGATGGTCACCCGGGAGTTCTCCTGTATTCCGGACAACCCGATTACCTTGACCCTTGCCCCCAATTTGCCCAGTTCAGCCACCAAGAGAACCTGCCTCCCGTCACCTCCCAAAACGGCCACCCTGACTCCTTCTAACCTAGACTGCATGAAACCTGACCTCCTTTTTATCCAGGTAAAACTGCTACAAATTCCTACTGTGCAAAAATACTAGGCAATTTGTTAGTGTCAGTATATGTCTACCTGGATGGGGAGGTGCCTGTCATATTGTCTAATCACGGTTGGTATAAGCTTGGTGATAAATATTCAGTTGGCATGAGATTGGCTCGATATTTAGTTGTTAAAAAATTTTTCACGCTTCAAGAATATTCTCCAGCCCCAGAACGAGGCGGTTAATGTGCACAATCCGGTTAATCCCCAGAATCACTCCCGGCATAAAAGATTCCCTGCTAATGGAGTCATGCCTGATAGTCAGGGTCTGGCCCAGTCCTCCAAAAATAACTTCCTGATGGGCAACATACCCGGGCAGGCGGACACTGTGCAAACGCATTCCTTCATAATCAGCCCCGCGGGCCCCCGGTATCTTCTCCTCCTCATTGAAATGGCCCTGCCTGAATCCTTCCCTGACTTGGGCAATGGCCTGAGCCGTCTTCAGGGCCGTTCCGGATGGAGCATCAAGCTTCTGGTCATGGTGGAGTTCAATAATCTCAACATTGGGAAAGTACTTAGCTGCCTGGACCGCAAGCTTAATCATCAGTATGGCCCCAATAGCGAAATTAGGGGCAATCAGGCAGCCTACGGCTTTCTGCTCACACAGTTCCCCGATTTCTTTAATTTCGGCATCGCTTAAGCCTGTGGTCCCAACAACCGGTCTAACTCCGTTTTCTACGGCAATCCGGATATTTTTGCGTACTCCCTCCGGGTGAGTAAAGTCAACCAGGACCTGAGGACGGAAAACTCTAAGCGCTTCCTCCAAATCAGGCTGGACGGTCAACCCCAGGGTTCCGATTCCGGCAAGTTCGCCAATGTCCTCGCCAACCGCATGGACATCCACCCCGGCAACCAACTGTAAATTGGCTTCCCCGGTAACCGCCTTCACCACTTCCCTGCCCATTCTTCCGGCTGCTCCGGCCACCATTACCTTGATAGTTTCCATGGTTTCACTCCTTCCAAAATTAAACGCAAAAAGACGACCTCCGGTATCCTCCAGAAGTCGCCTAGTGGCTAACAAGCATAGAAATACCCTCCTCCCTGTTAGTGAGATAGTGCTCCACCGGAATTTCGGGATAATTCCGGTGACAGTCCTGTACATATTCTGCACAGACCCAGCCCAAAAGCCCGGGCAGCTAATTTGGACTTCGGCGGAGTCCCCTTTCTCCTCATTTCATAGAATTCCCATTCTCCATAAGGTTACTCATGTCCCCCGCGCCTCTACCTCACCTCCTGAGAGATGAGGTACATATAAAGTTTGTAATATTTTAACATAACTTTTCCGGACCGTCAATATCCGGACATTGGTTAGAACAGTTTTCTTAATAGGGATGACGGCGAAAATTGGGATGGCCCTGGTCTAATTCTACTATAATGACTTCTGTACCGATTTTTTTTATTGATTGCCAAGGTATAACCAAATTCTGTTTATCGACCCAGAACCCCAAGAGTCCGCCGCGGTTAGGCAAAATAATGGATTCAATTTGGCCTGTCCTCACATCAATGACCACATCGGACTCTCCTACCACACCCAGCCGTGCCCCGTCGTAAATATTGATTACCTCTTTACCAACCAGTTCGCTAAGCCGCATTGTCACCCCTCCCGCCGGACAAGCCCATACAACTACAGCATGTCCACTTTCCCAGGAAGGGGCCGTAACAAAACTATGGCAACCCCTCCTGCTTAATCTTATGCAGCACGTGAGGGATATATGACAACCGTTTAACCCCAGATCGGGGCTTCCTGCCGGTGTAGGCGCAACTCACGGAGTACGGTAGCAGTGCTTAGCATATTACTATTACACAGGCCTAAGCCCTTTTTACTTTCGGGTCGGGAGGAGGTGGGGTATTCCTCCGCCCCGGCTCCGCAATTCCAGAGTGTGGTGAGCCAGATCCCGGTGTGCTAGCTACAGAGAGGTCGGCCAAGTTTACGCCCGTCGAGGGTAGGATGCATGCCCTGACGGGCTATCTTCTAATTCCAGTGCTCCGCCTCCCGGAGGAACACCCCACCCCCTCCTGCTTCCGGGTCGCTTAACCGGGCTAATTTCACGCATGTAGGTACTAACCGGGCCTGCGCAAGTGCACTGGCCAGCGGGGTTGCCCCAAAAATGCAGCCATCCTACCCAGGTCGGATACCTGTCCCGGTGGGGTGCTCATGGTGGAGTACCGTAGTCGCTCTTAGCGCAGGTCTGCAATAGAATCGACCTTGCCGCCACGGACGGCGGCAACCTCGCTGGGGTCACGGACGACCCATCAGCGAGGTTGGTCGATTCTATTAGCAGACCAAGCTTAGAGCGACTTGGTACGGAGCTAAGAGCACCCAACCGGGGCAGGTACCCGACCGGAGACAAAAAGAGTCCGGCCAAAGTAGGTCCAATATCCGACGGTCGATGAAAAGAGTTCGGCCAAAGCAGGTCCGATATCCGATGGTCGACAAAAAGTCCGGCTTACGCGAACCGGACAGGTACCCGACCAGAGCTGTGCTAGACCAGCGATAGGCTAACGTACACCGGTATGGCCAAACCCTCCGGAGGAACGCTCCGTTTCTTCCAGGCATTCTACTTCCACCAATTCACCCTGGACTACCTGGTTAAGCACCATTTGGGCTATCCGGTCACCCCGGTTAACGGTAAAGGGCGCCTTGCCGAAGTTAATCACAATTAAGCCTATCT
>JAJZTU010000256.1 GCA_021848765.1 Bacillota bacterium | reverse complement strand
CCGGCAAAGACAATCCCCCGGCTCTCATAACCATTTTTTCGGCATGTTCAGCCAAAATTTCGGCCAGGCGAGCAGGGGTTTTGTCCATGAATGGCGAATAACCAATCATTAAATCTTTGCCCGGCCAGGTATTTTGCAGCTCTGAAAGGAGTCGGTTTAGATATGAATATCAATAAATTTGTTTGCCCGGAAGTAATCTTCGGCCCTGAAGCTCTGAATCAACTGGGAGAGTGTGCCCTGCGCCTGGGCGCTACAAGGGTTTTGCTGGTTACAGACCCCGGGGTGGTAGAGGCCGGTTGGGTTGACCTGGCCTCCGCCCATCTGGAAGAATGCGGCCTGGAATACCGGATCTGGGCCGGAGTTACCGCCAATCCCAAAGACTTTGAGGTCCACCGGGGGGCCAAACTTTACCAGGAGGCTGAATGTGATGCATTGGTGGCTATAGGTGGCGGTAGCCCGATTGATGCAGCTAAAGCTATCTCCATTCTGGTGAGTAACGGTGGAGTAATCTCCGACTACGAAGGAGTGGACCGGATTAGCAATCCCCTACCCCCTATGATTGTTGCCTCCTCCACAGCAGGTTCAGGCTCTGAGGTATCCCAGTTTTCCGTAATCGTAGACACAACCAGAAAAATCAAAATGACAATTATCTCCCGTTCCCTGATTCCGGACATTGCCATTATAGACCCCTTGCTCCTAATGACCAAAAATCCCCAACTGACTGCTAACACCGGAATGGATGCCCTTACTCATGCCATTGAGGCTTATTTGTCAGTGGCCGCCACTCCCCTGACTGATATTCAGGTTCTAAATTCCATGCGCCTGATAGCGGGGAACCTTCGCAAGTCTGTGGCCAGCAGATCCGACCTGGCTGCCAAGGAAGCCATGGCCATGGCCAGCCTTCAGGCCGGCCTGGCCTTCTCCAATGCTATTTTAGGAGCAGTCCACGCCATGACCCACCAACTTGGAGGCCTCCTGGACATGCCCCATGGTGAAGCCAATGCTATCCTGCTGCCATATGTTATGGATTTTAATTTTATTGCAGCGGTGGATAAATATATAGAAATTGCCCGGGCCTTCGGGGAACCCCTGGACGGGCTAAGCAAGCGGGAAGCCGCCCACCGGGCCATTGTTGCCGTGAGGCAGCTGGCTGATGACATCGGTATCCCCAAGCGTCTTTCCGAAGTAGGTTTGCAGGAGGATGTGGTACCCCAGCTTAGCGCCAGCGCTGTTAAGGATGCCTGTCTTATCACCAATCCCCGGGATGCCTCGGTGGCTGATCTTGAAGCTATTTTCCGCAAAGCATTATAAATCCGGTCACGATAATTCAACATTTTCAGGCAAAAGCGGAGGCGAACGGAATGAACGAAAGCAGGATTGAACTGATCGAAAAACTAACAGGTATCCAATCCTCTAAAAAAAGTTATTATGTTGAACTGAAGAAAAAAATTGCTGAAACTGAAACCAAGAATACCCAGTTGCAAATTATCAACCAACTGGCTAAAAGCATTAATGTAGAAATGTCTATTGATGAAATCCTGGAAAACGTAACCGGTCAACTCCGCCAGGTTATTGCTTTTGACCGGTTCAGCTTTTCCGTGATGGAAGGCAATCGCCTGGTGGTGGCGTCAGTAATTCCGAAAAGCACTGTTGTTATCCCTATCGGCACCGAACTACCCAGGGAAAACTCGCTTTTCTGGCATCTGATTGACAACAAATTAGGTCTTGTGCCAGGGACCTTAGCTCTGCCCAGTTAACTTATTACGAGGAGGAACACATGCGTTCCAAGGGCATGGCTACCATGGTCTGCATCCCGCTCCTGGGCAAAGACAAGGTGCTCGGAATTTTGAACCTGGCCCGTAAAACCAAGGGGACATATGGACAACCTGAGCTTACCTTCCTCCAGCAGTTGGCTGACCAATTAGCCGTGTGCGTGGAAAATGCCCGTCTTTATGCAGAGGTTATCCGGGGCAAGGCCGAACTTATTCAATCGGCAAAATTGGCCGCTATTGGTCAAATGGCCGCAGGAGTCGCTCATGAACTAAACAGTCCACTCACCGCCATCATGGGCAACGCTCAATTGCTCCTGAGAAAATCACCCCCTGAGAGTCCGGAAAAGCCCCTTCTGGAGGATATTAACCGCTGTGGGGCCCGCTGTAAAAAGATTATCCAAAACCTCTTAACCTTTTCCCGTCAGGAACAGTTTCCCCTGGAGCCGCTTGACCTGAACCAGGTGGTCAACAAGGTGCTGCCTTTAGTATCCTTTCAAATTGACCACAGCAATATTAGGATGGTCACCAAGCTTCACCCCGATCTGCCCTTGATTACCGGTAACAGCCAGCAAATCGAACAGGTACTGGTGAATTTTCTGCTCAATGCCAGGGACGCCCTGGAAGGCAAGTTAGGAAAAAAAGCTCTAAAAATCACCACCGGAATTTTTCCGGAAAACAACTCCGGTGACTCAACTCCTGATCTGGCTCCGGGTCCAGGCAGGGTATACCTGTCCGTTTCCGATAATGGTCAGGGTATCAAAGAATCCGATTTACCCAATATTTTTAATCCTTTTTTTACCACTAAAGATGTGGGCAAAGGAACCGGCTTGGGCCTTTCAGTGAGCCTGGGCATCGCCGAAGCCCACAATGGCACGATCAAAGTGGAGAGCGCCTGCGGCAAGGGTAGCACCTTTACTCTGCTCCTCCCCGCATCCACGGGAGAAGACAACTGTGTGGGAAGGGGCGAAAACCATGACTACCAATGCAGCAGTATTAATCATAGATGACGAAGTGGAAGTCGGTAACTTTTTTCGTTATCTCCTGGCCCCAAAGAATTACCGGGTAAACACGGCCCACAGTGCCCGGCAGGCCATTGACCTCCTGAGCCGACAGCAGTTCGGCCTGGCCCTGGTGGATCTAAAACTCCCGGACGGTGACGGAATTTCCCTCCTGCGACAGATAAAAGCAAACCAGCCTGGGTGCCAGGTAATTATTATGACCGGCTTCAGCACGGTCCAAACTGCAGTTGAAGCTATCAAACTGGGTGCCTATGACTATATCGATAAACCCTTTGAGGATATTAACCAATTGGAGAATCTCCTGGATGAGGCCCTGAAGTCCCGAATCTCCACCGGGGAGAGTACTGACCCCGGCAGAGATTGGACTAAAACAGTCACTGACCTGGGTTACCTGACAGGCAAAAACCCCCAGCTGCAACAACTGATGTCCCTGGCTGCCAAGATCGCCAAAAAGCCATTAACCATCCTTATTCAGGGCGAAACCGGCACAGGTAAAGAAATGCTGGCCAGATTCATCCACGCTGCCAGCCCCCGGGCCGGTCAACCCTTTATCCCGGTCAATTGCGGGGCTCTCACCGAAAACTTGCTGGAAAGCGAACTATTTGGCCACGAGAAAGGTGCTTTTACCGGAGCACACACCCAGCGCAGGGGAATGTTCGAGATAGCTAATCACGGAACGCTCTTCCTGGACGAAATTGGCGAAGCCAGCCTTTCCAGCCAGGTTAAGCTCCTGCGGGTGCTGGAAACGGGAGAATACGTCCGGGTGGGTGGCGAGAAACCCCAAAAAACCGATGTGCGAATTGTAACCGCTACTAACGTTAACCTGGACGAGGCGGTAGCCCAAAGCCGCTTCCGGATGGACCTGCTCTTCCGCCTGGACGTGGTAAAACTTGAGATACCTCCCCTGCGCGAACGCCCCGAGGATATTCCCCTGTTCGCTGAGTACTTTCTTACCAAAACAGGCGCCGGTACGCTGCGGGGCCCAATCACTGTTGCCCCGGACGCCATGGATGCGCTCCTGCGTTACTCCTGGCCTGGCAACGTCCGGGAATTGGCTAACGTAATGGCCCAGGCTGCCGCCCTCTGTGACGGTAATCTCATCAGGCTCAAGCATCTGCCCGCCAAGCTGTTAAGACCGGAAATCAGGCCGTTTGAGGGACCTGCCGGGGATTCGCCGGCAAAGCATAATCCGGACCACAATCTGGCCAGGACGGAAACCCTTCTGAAAGAAACCGCATTAAAACTCGTTGCGGAAATAAACTTAGATGATGGATTTGATTATCCTTTATTTGCCCAACAGTTCAAACAGTTTGAAACCCTGGTCAGCATTAAACTAATAGAAAAAGCCCTGCGGGAAACCCTGGGCGACCGTAAGGCTGTAGCCGGGTTATTAAACATGAATTCCAGAACCCTGCGGTATCTGTTAAATGAGAAAAGCAAGATCCATAACCTGAAGTAAGCACCACTTAAAGCCCAAATCAAGAATACCCCAGGACCGGAAGCCGGCCCTGGGGTTTAACTTACAACTCGTCAGGTTGCGAAACTTTTAGAAAGGCAGTGCGCCTTTGGTCATTAGCCAGAAGGCGGGAATCCACAACCCTACGAAGACCCATCCAATCAAAGAATAGGCCAGACCTTTGGCGGAAAACTTACCGTAGGCATTTAGCCAAACTTCGTATGTAAGGATGGCATAACCGGCACTGGCCAGGGCCAAGTAGTTACTTTTAGCTATCAAAGGGGTTCCTACGAAAAAAATAACAGCATAGATAGTGGAGATTAAAGCCACCGTCAGGCTTACATTGCCTACTGACCTCAGGTCTTCCAGCCCGGTTAGAAGTGCGTAGGATACGGTTAAATAAAGTATCCCGTGAGCAAATAGCAAACCAGCGGTAAATGCGTCTTTAAAAACAGCTGTCTGTAATATAGCGCTTAATACCGTTACTATACCTACCAAGCCGGTGACAGCACCGGTCCCTTTGGATTCTCCATAGCCCAGAAAAAGCAGGGCTACCGGAATCCACATGACGGCTATGGCCACAAGAATAGCGGTTGTCATCACACATCACTCCTATTTCTTTCTTTTCCTGATTTTGCAAGTCTGTGCCGAGAAGGCCAAAAATTAGTATCAGGCCATTCAGGCCCTCTTCACCATTGATTTTTTGCTTTTTCTTTCACTTTCTGAGTTCGCCAATTCCAGCTCTCGAATCAGGTAATTAGTCAAGGTTAATTCAATCTGTGCCAACAAAGAC
>JAJZTU010000255.1 GCA_021848765.1 Bacillota bacterium | reverse complement strand
CAGTCCTGCGGCTGATGCTAAAATTCAGGAGGGAGACATCCTGACAGAGGTGGAGGGACAGGCTGTATATGACTTCCCCGACCTGCACAGGATTTTACAAGGCAAAAACGTGGGAGATTTAGTTAACCTCAGCTTACTGAGAGACAACGCTACCACCAAGGTAGTGGTCCGGTTAGGCGAAATGCCCGGGCAGACTAAACCTTAACCAACCCGTTCAAAGCGGAACAGCTTCAACTGGAACTCTATGCACAAGAATAACTATAACTATATGAAATTGACAATTTATGCAATTTGTAAAGAGCATAAAAATTCTTTAGGTAAGGAAAAATAGCAGTGTATTTAAGTTACCAAAATGAAAGGAGGCCGATTCGACTTGTTCAAGAAAAGAATAGTCATGTATCCGCTGTTACTTACCTTAGCCGTAGCTCCCTTGGCAGGTGGTTGTACAGCTGCAAGGAAGCCACTGCCGCCACCGCCTCCGCCCGGCCCCACTACTATACCGGCACCGGCTCCTACACCGGTACCGGCTCCCACGCCCCCGGGTACTACCGGGCTTGTACCTCCTGGTACTGTTACCCCTGCTCCAACTCCGGCCGGTGCTAACCGGGAGGCACAGCGTATGGCAACTCTGGTTGCCAGGATTAGGGATGTCCGTTCAGCCACGGTGGTGATTTCCGGGAATACAGCCAATGTGGGATTGGATATTGCCGGCAAGGTAACCGGGGCCAGGACTGATGCCGTCAAGAGGGAAGCAGCTACTGTGATCCGTAGGGAAGACCCCAGAATTACTACAGTTTATGTAGCGACTGACGCTGATACGGTGAGCAGAATCCGGAGGGTGGCCGATGGAATTGCCCGGGGTACCCCGGTATCCAGTTTTGTAAATGAGCTGGCTGCAATTCAGAGAAGAATAACTCCTACCAGACCTTAACAAATGAGGACCTGCGCTATAAGCCGGGTCCTCTTTACGTGTATATATGAGAATTTTTCGAAAGCCTATCTGGCATAAAAAGACAAATTTTATGCCGGGCATCCGTTATAATAGTTTTGGGTGGTAAAAAAAGGAATAGCCAAATCTCGTGGAGGGAAAAGGATGGAAGGTATCCAGTATGTGTATTTCGAAAAAGTAATGTTCATCAACATCTCCATGAACTGGCTTATCCTGTGGATAGCGGGCCGCCTGGGGCGGGTTTCCACACCTGCCTGGCGAATACTGGCAGGGGCATTTTTTGGGGCCCTTTATTCCTTTACACTCCTGTTGCCCAGCTTGCAGTGGTTGGTAAACTTCGGTACCAAGGTGATTTTTTCCGTTTTGATGATACTAATAGCCTTTTTCCCACTTCCCATGGGCAGGACCTGGCGGGTAATGATTTATTTTTATCTTACCTCCTTTGCTGTGGGAGGAGCTATTTTTGGTCTTAGTTTTTTGGCGGTACCGGGCACACCCATGGGCAATATGCTGTTGCCAATGTTACGGTCCATCTTAAAATTGCTTGATGACCACTTCTGGTGGCTGTTTCCTTTGGTTGTTTTTGGGGCCCTGTCCTTTGGCTATTGGGCGCCGGCCCTGGGAAAGCGCCTGGTCGAAACTTTCTGCCGGGTCTCTTTTAAGATAAGTGTTGACGGTAAGGAAAAGGAATTGGTGGGGCTGCTGGACACGGGCAATCAGGTAAGGGATCCCCTTTCCCAATTTCCGGTTGTAATCGTGGAATTGGGGGCCATCCGGGAATTACTGCCTCCCGGGATACAGGACAGACTCCGGGAACGGTTGGCCCCGGAGATTTGGGAACTAATGGCCGGGTTGGAGCATGAAAGTGACTGGCTGGAACGCTGGCGGGTACTACCCTTTACCTCGGTGGGCAAGGCAAAGGGGGTATTACTGGGTTTCAGGCCTGATTATATAGAATTTCAGAGTGGCCAAACCACTATAAAAGAAAAACAAGTAGTAGTGGGGCTATATCATCATCCCCTGAGCGGCGATGGTTCATACCGGGCCTTACTACCTTCAGACTGGCTTGAATTTTTGGGGAGGGATTCCGTTGCGCGATAGATTGCTGAAACTGCGGTGGAAGATTCAGCTGATGATTATTCGCCTGCTGCTACGGCTGGGCATCAAAAAAGAAGTTTATTATGTGGGCAGCAGTGAGGCTTTGCCGCCACCACTGACCACTGATGAGGAAAACTTTCTCATCAGTCAGCTGGAACTGGGTGACATGGCAGTTAAGACTGTGCTTATTGAGCGTAACCTGCGGTTGGTAGTCTATATTGCCAGGAAATTTGAAAATACCGGGGTAGGCATTGAGGACCTGGTTTCCATCGGTACGATTGGCCTGATTAAGGCTGTTAACACCTTTGACCCCCATAAGAAGATTAAGCTGGCTACCTATGCTTCGCGATGTATTGAGAATGAAATTCTGATGTACCTGCGGAGGAACAGCAAAACCCGTTCTGAGGTCTCTTTTGATGAACCCCTGAATATTGACTGGGATGGCAATGAGCTCCTGTTATCCGATGTTCTGGGGACAGAAAATGACATAATTTATAAATACATCGAGGAAGAAGTGGACAGGAAGCTGCTCTATATGGCCATGCAGAGACTGTCCGGCCGGGAGCGCAGAATTATGGAACTGCGCTTTGGCCTTCCGGACGGGAATGAAAAAACCCAAAAAGAGGTGGCAGATCTGCTGGGTATTTCCCAGTCCTATATTTCCCGCTTGGAAAAACGCATAATCAAGAAGTTGCGCAAGGAAATCCATAAAATGGAGTAAACAGTGGCAAGGAATAAACCTTTCCCCCCGTGGCAATAATTATGAGTGAACAAGGAAGTTCTTCCGGAAGAATCCTTGGGACAAAGCAGGACAGGGGTGGAAGGATATGCTGGTCAACAAGGTAGAGATTTGTGGTGTGAACACTGCGAAGCTGCCTGTTTTGAGTAGTGAGGAAATGCGCAGGCTTTTCGTAGCCATGCAGGGGGGCGAAACTTCCGCCCGGGAGAAACTGATTAATGGCAATTTGCGTCTTGTCTTAAGTGTTATCCAGCGTTTCACCAACAGGGGCGAATACGTGGATGACCTTTTTCAGGTCGGGTGTATCGGGTTAATGAAAGCCATCGACAATTTTGATTTAAGTCAGAATGTAAAGTTTTCTACTTATGCGGTACCCATGATTATAGGGGAGATTCGACGCTACCTTAGAGATAATAACCCCATCCGGGTAAGCAGGTCACTGCGGGATGTGGCTTATAAAGCCCTCCAGGTACGGGACAGCTTGGTGAACCGGCTTTCCAGGGAACCTTCGATTAATGAGATTGCCGGGGAGTTGAAGATTCCCCGGGAGGAAATTGTTTTTGCACTTGATGCCATTCAGGAGCCTATTTCCTTGTTTGAGCCCATTTATCACGACGGGGGAGACCCCATTTATGTCATGGACCAGATCAGTGATGATAAGAATGTCGATGGGAACTGGCTGGAAGGTATTGCTGTGCGGGAAGCCTTGAGGAAGCTCAGTGACCGGGAAAAGCAAATTCTGACTTTACGCTTTTTTGAAGGCAAAACCCAGATGGAGGTGGCTGAGGAAATTGGGATTTCCCAGGCCCAGGTTTCACGCTTGGAAAAGGCAGCCCTTAATCATATGCGCAAACATGTGTAAGCAGGCGGTAGCTAGCAAGGGGTTAGGGTAACATTTTAGCAGGCCTCTGAGCCAGTGTAATTGACATTGGCAAGCAAATGTGATAATTTTTTGATAGGCCGCACATTATAGTGCGGCTATTGTTTTTACTCTCCAAGTAGCAGGAGGTGTTTATGAGACAGTTATTTAAATACTTCTTGACCGGGATTGCTTCCCTGACTCCGGTTTTACTGACCATCACCATTGTGAGCTGGCTGTTTAAAGTCGGTGATAATTTGCTGGGGAATTACTATCGCAGTTTGCTGGGCATTGATATTCCCGGGTTAGGGCTGTTGACTATTGTCATAATAGTGGTACTGGTTGGCTACTTTACTACCTGGTATGTCGGAAAGGCCTTCTGGAATACTGTTGACCAATTGTTTAACCGCCTGCCTTTGGTAAAGCGTATTTACGGCATAATCAAAGAAACAGTGGGTACAATTTTTGGTGAGCGGAAATCCTTTGGCCAACCGGTGGCCATCAAGATTCCCGGGAGCAATTTGCGGGTGATGGGCTTTATTACCAATCCTGACCTGGCTTCTTTAGGTTTTTCGGACCATGTGGCTGTATATGTCCCGCAAAGCCTGCAGTGGGCCGGAGTGACTTTTATTGTACCCAAGAGTGAACTGCAGCCGGGTGAGGGACAGCCGGCACAGTTGGAATTACCTACTGAAGAGGCTATGAAGTTCATTCTCTCTGCAGGGGTAGCTACTAAAACCAGGACTGGGGATAAAGATTAAAGGGGGACAGCCATGAAGGACAGGTTGCAACTTGCTCTGATCCAGCTAATTCCCAAGAACACCCTTTCCAGATTGGTGGGGTATTTTGCCAGCAGCGGGATGAGCCGGAGTTTGATACCTATATATGCAAAGCATTTCCTGATCAATCTGGATGAAGCGGAAAAGGGCTTGCCGGAATACCCGAACCTGCTGGAGTTTTTTATCCGGCGGTTGCGGCCGGAACTGAGGCCAATTGCCGGAGAGGTTGACACTGTGGTTAGCCCGGTGGACGGGAGGGTTGCGGCGGCCGGACGTATAGAAAAGGGTAGTCTCTTTCAGGCTAAGGGCAGCTACTATACCGTCCAGGAGCTATTGGGAGGAGATACCGCCAGGGCGGAACGCTATGAAGGCGGGAGTTTCCTGACAATTTATTTAAGCCCCAGGGACTACCACCGTATCCACATGCCCCTGGCCGGGCGTGTAAAGGGTTATACCTACGTACCGGGGACGCTCTTTCCGGTGAATCCCTTCGGAGTTAGGACAGTCAAAGGGCTTTTTGCCAAAAATGAACGCCTCATTACCTATCTGGATACCCAGGCAGGGGAAGTCGCCTTGGTTAAGGTGGGGGCTACCATTGTGGGCAGTGTGCGGGTGGTCTATGACCCAG
>JAJZTU010000254.1 GCA_021848765.1 Bacillota bacterium | reverse complement strand
CAAAGGATTGGGTCCTTAGGTCCAGGTGGCAGGGTTTGCCGGTTTTGCCGGCTAGTTACTGTTAAAAGCAGTTCCTCCCATCCCTGGGAGGAGGGTTTGGACCACAGGGAATTGCCCTTTTTGACTATGCTGAGTTCATCGGCGTCCAGGGCTTCCCGGTAAAGGAAGAGCCGGTTTGCTTTGTCCAGGTAAAACTCGAATTCCCAAGCGCCTCCGGGATAAGTGAGGAGCTTTTCAGCAGTGTTGTACTCCGGATCCGCCGCACTCTGGCTCACGATAGTTAACTTTTGAATATTAGCTTGTCTAAAGGCGTCAAGGGCGGCAGCGACCCTTTGGTTCAGCTCTTGGGAATTGGGAAGCTGAGAATCCGTAAGCCGGGAACCGGGATTTGGAGAAGTGGCGGGAAATGAACTAAGCTTCGAAGCAGCAGGTTTTGGCGGGGAACTTTGGGCTGAGATACCCCCGTAAAAAATCAATAGACAGACTGCCAGGGCTGCGGGCAGCAGGCAACGGAGCCGGGAGGCAAAGGAACTGAGCAAAGTGATGAAAGGCATGAAAATCCCCCTCTGCAGCTTATTGGAAAATATTACCTAATATTTCGACTGCGAAGGAGGATTTTCCTTTGGTGTATTTTGTCTTCCTTTTTCTAAATTTGTTACAACCTGCGGTTGCTCGTGAATTATTTCGCAAAAATTCCGGAGCCAATGCAGGAGTTTGGCAGCCGGCAGCGAATGATTATTCATTGAGAGAAATAAATCATAAACCCCAAGCAATACAACGGGTAAACCTGCTAAAAGACAGGGGTACAGGGAGTGATAAGCATGTTTAGCTATGTTGTAAAAGCTATCAAAACTCAGAGTCCTATTGTCCTGCTGCTCCAAGGTGAAGAAGGGCAAATAGTTACGCAAAAGGTTCGTCCCAGCCACATCGAGGGGACCTGTCTGATTGGCTATAGTATCAGTGAGGGAAAGGACAGGGAATATAATTTAAATAAATTGTTGGGTTTACATCACTGGTTTGAGGATTGATCATGGTTTCAAAAAGCCGGTTGGATTAGTAGTAAGGCAGGAATTTTCGGGTTTACCTCGAAAAGCTTTAGGGGAGACTATTGTTGAGGTGAGCCGGAAGTGAAGGATGATCAGGATTACGATCTTGAATTAATAGACCCTGAGGAAGATTTACGGGATGCCCGCAAAGTAAACAGGTTTTATGACAGGATGCGGAAGAGAATCTCCGCCTGGGCTGCCGGCCAGGGCGGTGAAAAGGGTCAAAATATTGCGGAGACAATTCTTTTGGCTCCCGACTTCTTTATGCTCTTAACCAGGCTGATGCTGGATAACCGGGTCCCGCTCAGAAGCAAGGCTACCGTGGTAGGTGGATTGGCTTATTATTTGCTGCCTCTGGATTTCTTGCCTGAGCTGCTCCTGGGTCCTATAGGGTATGGGGATGACTTGGTCCTGGCTGTGTTGATTATAAACAGCCTGTTAAATACTGAACCCGAAGTGGTGCTGTCCCACTGGAGTGGCAAGGAGGATTTGCTGTATAAAATCCGGAAGGTGACCAATTATGCTGAGGAATATCTCCATAAGAGTGTGTATGGCAAAATTAAAGGTTTTTTTGACAAATTGAAGTGAGAGGGGTAGGCTGTATTCTACTCCTCTTTTGTATTTTTGCCAGACATACTGTGGTATAATGTAAAGAATGGGAACAACGTGAGGGAAAAAGAGGATTTACCCTATCGGTTATTGTTGAAGGTTAAATTTATTATACGAGGAGTGAACAAAGTGGCTCTAATGGAGCTAAGCGAGGGGCGGCCCCGGTACAGGGGGTTTTTCCTGGATCCCTTTCAGGCCGAGGCTATCGGATATATTGAACAAAATTTGTCGGTATTGGTTTCGGCCCCCACCGGGGTAGGCAAGACCCTAATCGCTGACTATACCATCGAAAAGTGCTTCCGGGAGAAGCGGCAGGTAGTGTACACTGCCCCGATAAAAGCTTTAAGCAACCAGAAATACAAGGATTTTAAGCGGCTTTTTGGTGAGGATTCAGTGGGGATTATTACCGGTGACATCGTCATCAATAGCGATGCCCCGGTCCTGGTAATGACCACAGAAATATTTCGCAATATGCTTTTGACCCGGGACCCTTTGATTGACAGTGTGGCCTACCTGATTCTGGATGAGGTTCACTATATAAGTGATGTGGACCGGGGCAGTGTCTGGGAGGAGAGTATTATTTTCCTGCCTTCCCATGTGCGGATTCTTGGGCTGTCGGCCACTATTCCCAATGTGGACGAACTGGCCGGATGGATTGGGAGCATTCGCCGGGAAGAGGTAAAGGTTATCAAAAATTTCAAGCGGATTGTGCCTCTACGCCATTACGTGTACGAAAAAAACCTGGGTATTGTTAGTCTGGAGAAAGCCCTGAAATCCAAAAAAAGGTTGATAGAAGAATGGGAAGAAGAGTCCGGGATGGGTTTTAAGCGGGGAAGCCTGCCTACCACAACCCACCTGGATTTAATTGAGGCCTTGCGCAAAGAATATCTTCCCTGTTTGTATTTTGTCTTCAGCAGAAAAAAGTGTGAAGAATTTGCTTATGAACTGTCCAGGCGCCAAGATTTGCTGGCTAAACCTGAACGCAAGGAAGTAGATGCCTTTCTGGAACAAAAAATTGCGGAGACTGTGGTGGAAGCCAACAAGGCTGCCCTGCGCAGGGTGGGTAGGGTACTCGTCCGGGGTATTGGTTATCACCATGCCGGGATGCTTCCTATTGTTAAGGATGTGGTGGAGGACCTGTTGTCCCGGAAGTTGATTAAGGTCCTGTATTGCACTGAGACCTTTGCCGTGGGGATCAATATGCCGGTAAAGACAGTTTGTTTTGATTCCAACGAAAAGTTTGACGGCAAGGATTTTCGCTTGATGTCCCGCCAGGAGTATTTTCAGATGGCCGGGAGGGCAGGCCGCAGGGGTATTGATACCCAGGGGTTTGTGTTTTCCCTGGCGGATATGAATTTTCTGGAACAGGAGAAGATGGTCAAGCCCGAGGAGGGCAACCTGGAGGACTTAAAAAGCCAGTTTAACCTGGGGTATAATTCGGTGGTTAACCTCATTGCCAATCACCAGTCCGAAGAGGAAATCGAAAGTGTGCTGCGGGATAACTTTGCCTATTATCAGGTTTCCAGGCAATCCTCCCAGGTACAGGAACGCCTGGCGACTGTGGAAAAAGAGCTTAGTGAACTGCTGGGGAAGCGCTGTGGGGATTTTTATAATGTGCAATGTTCAATCCAGCATCAAAAACAGTGGAGTAAGCTTAAAGAAGATAAGCGCCAACTGGCCAGGTTGATGAAGACCAAGTGGGGCCGGTCCAGACACTACCAGGAAAAACGTGAACAGCTGTCTAAAAAAATCAAGCAAAATGAGGATCTCCTGGGAATGGTTGCTGTGCGTCCCTGTACTCAGGAGCAGGTAGCGGACTGCCGGGAACAGCGAAAAAACTACAATAGGCTTGATGAGGAGAAAAAACAGCTGTATAAAATTTGGGGGACCCTGCAAAAGGAGACCAATTTTGTCCGGGATTACCGTTCCAAGCGCCAGTTGCTTGCTGAGATGGGCTTTGTGGACGAAGCGGGGCTGACCCCAAGGGGGCGTTTTGCCGGCAAGATTTATGTTCAGGAGCTGTTGGTCACTGAACTGTATTTTGACGGGGTTTTCCACGAGTTTGATGAGGACCGGATTAATGCCCTGGTTGCGTGTATCGGTTATGAGGGGCGGAAGAATGACTGGTTTAGGAAGGCCAAGGTTTTTGATCTGGACAGGGTGTATCATATTATTGCCGATATTAACCGTAAGGAACACGAAATCCTGAAGACTAATACCATGATGTTTCAGCCGGAGGTAGCCTTGCTGGCCTACCAGTGGAGTGCCGGTGAAGAGTTTGCCAACCTGAGGAATGTGTGCAATCTTCAGGATGGTGATATTGTGTCAGTAATGCGCCGTACCATTGATCTGCTGCGGCAGATTCGTTCTGCGGCCTTGGAGGACCGGGGCATTTCCGCCAAGCTTACCGGCTGTATTAAACGTTTGGACCGTGATGTTGTGGAGGTAATTCTTTAGTTTAAGAATTTTATACGGATTTTTTCTGCATTATATTTGGCAAGTAGCTTAAAACCGGGGGAGATGCCCGGTTAATTTTTTTATACAGTCCAAATGCTCCCTGGCTTGGTATATTTTCGCCATTGTGTACAAGTTCGCGAATATTGTACCATAAGTATGCGGGGGAGTTTGGATATGGAGGGAAAGGAGGCACTATTTGACCAAAACCAAAGCGGGGACAATACTGGTTTTATTTTCTTTTTTGCTGTATACACTGGTATTCCCGGTGTTATCCGCAGAAAGAGCCTGGGCCTTACCGCTAAAGCCCGGAAGCCGGGGTGCAGAGGTTAAGGAGGCACAGACCAGGCTTCAGGCTTTAGGATTTCTTAAAGGAAAAGCGGATGGAGTGTTCGGTCCAAAGACACTTGCTGCGGTGAGGAATTTTCAGAAGAAGTGGAAAATGGTGGTTGATGGGATGATCGGGCCACGGACGATGGAGGCCCTGAGAAAAAGCACTTCTTGGATTAGCACAACCAGCAGGGGGCAAACCGGCCCTCCGCAGGGACAAACTAAGCCGGTAAGCAAGCCACCGGCCGTAAATCAATCCGGCACCAAGCCACCGTCTGCCGGCCAACCGGATAGCAAGCCAACCGGTGACGACCAATCCGGCACCCAGCCGCCGGCCACAAGCCAACCGGATAGCAAGCCGCCGGCCACCGGCCAGTCTGACTCTAATCCGCCGGCTACGAATCAACCACGCACCCAGCCTCCTGCTACTACTCAACCAGACACTAGTTCCGGAAGCCAGGGAGGGACAGGCACACCGGATAATACCGGGCAAAAGCCCGGAGACAGTGCTCCCAGTCCTGCAACAGGCAGCGGAAACCAGGATAGTTCTGCCGGAAAACCGGCGGATGGAAATACTACTCCTGCAAACAGCGGTGGAAACCAGGGTAGCGATAGCGGGACCCCGGCCAGC
>JAJZTU010000253.1 GCA_021848765.1 Bacillota bacterium | reverse complement strand
TATCCGGCTGACAATGCTCTGGTATACCTTTTCATTTTCCAATTCTTTTTTGTTCAAATCTGTCCTGATGTACCCGGGGCCTATGGCATTGACATTAATGCGGTAACGGGCCCACTCCAGGGCCAGCGCCTTGGTCAACTGGATTACCCCGGCCTTACTGGCACAGTAAGAGGCAATCAAAGGAGATGCTGACTGGCCGGAAATGGAAGCAATGTTGATGATTTTGCCTTTTTGCTGGCTAATCATTACCTTTCCCACCTCCCGGCAGGCAAAGAAGACACTTTTGAGATTGGTGTCGACAACCCGGTCCCATTCCTCCTCTGTAGTGTCCAAAACCGGTCTGGTTATGGCTGTGCCCGCGTTATTGACCAGGATGTCAATCTTGCCGTATTCCTTTAACTTCTCCTCCACCATGCGCTGCAGGTCACTCAGCCGGGTTACGTCAGCTTCGATATATTTCACCCGGCCGCCCCAGCCCGCCAATGCCTCTGCTGCCTCCTGCCCCTGCCGGGGATTGCGGCTGACCACAGCCAAATCGGCGCCGGCGCGGGCCAGTGCAGTGGCCAGGCCAAATCCCACCCCCCTGGTGCCCCCGGTGACTATGGCCACCTGGTCCTGTAAAACCCTAGGATAGTTATGCATAGACTATACCCCCATTCCTTAACTGATCTGCATTTTGGCGGATGATTCCCTGAGTTTGAAACGCTGGATTTTCCCGGAAGCGGTCCTGGGCAGTTCCGTTACATAATTAACCCAGCGCGGGGCCTTAAAAGCACCGGCCGTGGTTTTAACGAAGTCCCGCAGTTCACGGGTCATCTGCTCACCCGGGTCATAACCGTTGTTTAAGACCACATGGGCAGCCAGTTTAATCAGACCGTCCCTGTCCATAGCGCCTACCACTGCGCATTCCTTAACGCAGGGGTACCCCAGGAGGGCGTCTTCCACTTCAATCGGGGAAACCCAGATACCCCCTACTTTAATCATGTCATCAGACCGGCCGGAGTACCAAAAGTACCCGTCCCCGTCAATACTGAACTGGTCGCCGGTATACAGCCATTCCCCGACAAATGTCTTTTTGGTCTTATGATGTTTATTCCAGTACCCGGCAGCCACTCCGTCACTTTTCAGCTTAAGCTCGCCTACAGCGCCTACGGGAAGTTTGTTGTCATTTTCATCAACAATCTTGAATTCATACCCTGGCAGCGCCCTGCCCGAGCTGCCAGGCCGGATTTCGCCGGGCCGGTTGCAGATAAAGATATGACCGGCCTCAGTAGAACCGATGCCATCGAGAATTTCCGCCCCGAATCTTTGCTGCCACTTTTCCAGCAAGGTTTTAGGCAGGTTTTCCCCCGCCGAAATAAATAAACGGACCGAACTGAAATCAAACCTTAGGCCCTCCTCAGCACTTCTGAGAATAGCGGAATATGAGCTGGGCACGCCGAAATAAACGGTGGGCCTGTGCTTTTCCACAATTTCCCGAATCCGCCGGGGCTCGGGCCGTTCGGGTAACAGGATAACGGGGACCCCGGACAGAAAGGGCATGAAAATGGAATTATTATTGCCATAGGAAAAAAACATTTTGGACACGGAAAATATCCTGTCCCCGGGCCTGATGTTGGTAACCGCCTGATCAAGGAAATTTACGGCAAAAACCATATCATGGTGTAAATGAATAGTACCTTTGGGCATTCCGGTGCTTCCGGAGCTGTAGAGCCAATAACAGGCGTCATCCCTGCTGGTTTCAGCAGGCATCAGTTCCGGTGAGGCCGCCGAAACCAATTCAGCATAATTCCGGTAAACGCTTCTCCCTTCTCCTACTACGATTACCTCCTTCAGTTCCGTGGCCTGGGGCAGGACCCCCTTCACCTGGGGCAGCAGCTCCGCAGCCACTACCAGGGCCACTGCCCGGCTGTCGTAAAGATAATAAGCATAGTCTTTGGCATTCAGCATGGTATTTAACGGGACCGGGACCGCACCGATTTTTATCGCGCCTAAAAAAGTATAAATAAACTCAGGGCAATCCGGGAGCAAAATCAGTACCCGCTGTTCCCTGCGCACACCTAAACTTTTCAACATGTTTCCGGTTTTGTTCACCTCATGATAAACATCCTCATAGGTCAGATATTTGTCCCTGTAAAAGACAGCCGCTTCCAGCCCGCGTCCCTGCCCTATATGGGAATCTACCAGCAGACCGGTTATATTAAATTTCTCAGGGACTTCCAACATCGTTCCTGTCATCCTACTCGCCTCCTCGTTCCCGCCATCCGATTCGCCTCCCAAAACCCTATTTTCCCTTAAAAACCGGGGTCCGCTTTTCGAGAAAAGCCGTCATACCTTCCAATCTGTCCTCTGTCCCGTACAGGAAGGCCTGGCAGGATTTTTCCAGGGCTAACCCGGTGGCAAAATCCGTAGCCATCCCCAGGTCAATCACCCTTTTGGCCATACGGATTGCCAGCGGCGCCCTGCGGATTATCCTTTCCGCAATTTCCAGGGCTGTCTCCAGCAATTGCCCGTGGGGGACAACCCGGTTAACCAGCCCGATTCTTTCCGCCTCTGCGGCATCGATAATCTCGCCGGTAAAAATAAGTTCCTTCGCTTTGGCTTTGCCTACCAGGCGCGGGAGCCGTTGGGTACCCCCGGCCCCCGGCAAAATTCCCACCCCGGTTTCCGGAAGGCCCAACCGGGCCTGTTCGCTGGCGATTCTTAAGTCACAGACCAGCGCCAGTTCACAGCCGCCCCCCAGGGCGTAGCCGTTAATTGCGGCAATTGTAGGCTTAGTCGTATTCTCCAGGTCGTTTAAGGCAGCCTGGGCTCCGGGCTCCAGGGCATCTGCCGCCGTCCGCCCAAGAAGCCAGCGCAGGTCAGCCCCTGCGGCAAAAGCCTTATCCCCGGCCCCGGTAATGACTACTGCCTTGACTGTGCTGTCACTGTCAATGTCCCGGGCTAACCGGCCGATCTCCTGCCAGGTTTCCCAATTAAGGGCGTTGCGGACTTCCGGGCGGTTAACGGTCACCAGCAGGATGTCCGTCCTCTTTTCCAGGACCAGGTTATGATAATCCCCCATTTTCCCCATCCTCCCCGCCGGGAATCCCGGCCAGGTATTTGGCCACCCGCTTCCTTGCCTCCAGGTCATACCTCCCCATAATGGCAATCTTCTCCATAACCGGTGAGCCGCCGCCGTGAATTCCGCTGATCTGGGCTGCTGCCCCGGTGGAGGAGCAGATCAGGTTTTCAATCAACCGGTAGCATCTGTGCTGGTACTCGGCAGGTACATCCGCTTTGCGCATGATGTATTTTTCCAGGTACGGCCTGGTTTCCGGGTTATAGAAATCCTCCTCCATAGGCAGGGTAGCCGCCAGCCCGCCGGCTATATCAGCCAGGGTTTCATATTCATGATAGATATTCACTTCGGCATGGTAGCGTCCCACATTGGTATAGATCACATCAGGAATATAAGTACCCGAGCTTGAACGGCTTCCTTTAACCCCGGCAGCAATCCCGGCTGCGTAGACCAATTCACCTACCGCAACCAGGTCAGCCAGTTTGTCCCTCACGTGTGAGGCTTTGCCAATCCCGTTGTACTCCGCCACCAGTGCGGTTGCGCCGGTAAAAATATC
This sequence comes from Bacillota bacterium, assembly GCA_021848765.1. Lineage (GTDB taxonomy): Bacteria > Bacillota > Carboxydocellales > JAJZTU01 > JAJZTU01. Next base: position 1,475 of record JAJZTU010000253.1, on the reverse strand, counting down.
GCTCATGGCCGGCTTGCACCCTGTGTAGCTGTGCCGGTGGTAGGTAGCGAACAGGGCGGCCAGCCGTCCGGCAAATTTGGCCTCGCCGCACATGAATACCCGCTCCCAGGGTACAAAGACGTCGTCAAAGACGGTAAAGGCATGCATGGTGCCGTATTCTTCCACCGGCGCCTTGATCACTTTACGCTGGCGGTGGGTATGGGGGACACTGATCAATTTAATCCCCGGGGCGTCAGCCGGAATAGCGAAGGCTACCGCCCACTCCTCCTCTTCAGGGGTAAGGGCCCTGGTAGGTATTACCAGCAGTTCATCGGCATAAGCGGCAATGGAGTTATGGGCTTTGGCTCCCCTGACCACAATTCCCTCCGGCCTTTTTTCCACCACCCGGAGATAGAGGTCAGGGTCGGCCTGCTGGTGGGGCCTTAAACTGCGGTCTCCTTTCACATCCGTCTGGGCGGCGTTCCCCACCAGGTCGCTTTCCTGGAAAAAGCGCAAATAGTCGAGAAAACGCCGGTGGTATTCCGTCCCTAAGGCGTCATCCATCTCCCTGGTCACCACAGAGAGGGCGTTCATGGCATCAATTCCCATACAGCGCTGGATGCAGCGGCCCGATTTGAGGCACAGGCAGCGGGTGAGTTCCTGTTTTTTCAGCAGATCATCCGCCGACTGGTGAATGTGGGTAAAGCGGTTGATTTTCTCCCCTGTGAGATGGGATTTTGCAGTTAACACTTCACTGTATTCGGGTGAATCCACCAGGTCAAAAGTCAGAGCCAGGGTATTGATACCGGGCTGAAAGGCGGGGTGGTCCCGGCCCACCGGTTTTCCGCCCATGTAGATATTAGGCCTCATTGCGGCCAGTCTTTTCCGGTAGTCATTTGACGTTTTCATATTTGTAAACCCCCTCCCCTGTTTTCCGGCCTAACAGGCCGGCCTGGACATATTTGACCATGAGCGGGCAGGGCCGGAACCGCTCCCCCAGGGTCCGGTGCAGGTGCTCAAGTACTTTTAAACGGGTGTCCAGCCCCACCAGGTCGCCCATTTCCAGGGGCCCCATGGGATGATTAAGGCCCAGCTTTGCCGCCTTGTCGATGTCTTCCGCACTTGCTAGCCCTTCCATCAGCATGTAAAATGCTTCATTCCCGATTAAGACGTTTAAGCGGCTGGTGGCAAAACCGGGAAAATCGCTGACCACCACCGTTTCCTTGCCCATCTGCCCTGCTGTTTCAGCCACGGCCCGGATGGTCTCCTCCGACGTTTTCAGACCCCGGACGATTTCCACTAATTTCATTTTGGGCACAGGGTTAAAAAAGTGCATGCCCACCACCTGGCCCGGCCGTCCTGTTACCGCAGCCATTTCGGTAATACTGAGGGATGAGGTGTTGGTGGACATGATGGCCCCGGGGAGGCACATCCTGTCCAGGTCCTGAAACAGCTTAAGCTTCAAAGCCAAATCTTCACTGGCTGCCTCGAGATCG
>JAJZTU010000252.1 GCA_021848765.1 Bacillota bacterium | reverse complement strand
ATGTCCCAGGAGTTCCTTTAACCGTTCAAAGCGGATAGGTCTCCCCTTGTAGAAGTCATCAATGATTTTGTTTAATACTTCTGCCTGCTGCCCGGCTGCCCGGCGGACCCCGGCGGCATCATACATAACCACTGCCGCAAAAATAGCAGCCACAGCAAACAGGGGGCTGTTCCATCCGGCTTGTATTCCTACGGAAGCAGCCAGGGCGCTGACCATGGCAGAATGTGAACTCGGCATTCCCCCTGCTTCAATAAACATCCTCAGCCACAACCTGCGTTCCACCAAAAGAACCCAAAATACTTTAAGGATCTGGGCCACCAGGACTGCAATCCCGGCTGCCCAGAGAGCCCGGTTAGCTAAAACCTCAGACCAAAAACTATGCACTCGTATGCAACCCTTTCTTAAGAGCCTGGCTATCCTGGTTAAGTACAGTTAAATCACAGTGAAGTCTCTCTCTCCCGGTGAATATTAGCTGTCCCTGTCCAGGATATAGCGCACTATGTCCCGCAGCAGGTCTGCCTCAGGGCCAAAACACTCCAGAGCCTGTAAAGCCTTGCTAACAGTCTGCTCAGCCATGGCTTTGGACTCCTCCAGACCGTAGATTGCCGGGAAAGTAGCCTTTTGATTGCGTTGGTCACTCCCCACATCTTTGCCAATCTTGGCCGGGTCGCCTTCTATATCTAAAATATCATCGGTAATCTGAAAAGCTAAACCCAAGTTCTCGGCATACCCGGTTAGGGCTTCCAACTGCCCGGGATTCGCCCCTCCCAAAATAGCGCCGCTGCGGACCGCAGCCCGGCAAAGCGCTCCGGTTTTATGGGTATGAATGTAATTCAGCAATTCTATGGACACCTGCCGGTTCATCGCTTCCATGTCAGCCACCTGTCCACCGATCATGCCCAATGTCCCGGCCGCGACCGCCACTTCCCCGATAACCTTCAACACCAAACCGGGCGCTATACCGGCTGCTGAGCTCTGTTGGGCCAAAACCTCAAAAGCAGCGGTTAACAGCCCATCCCCGGCCAGAATTGCCATAGCTTCCCCAAAAACCTTATGATTGGTAGGCCTACCCCTGCGAAAATCATCATTGTCCATAGCCGGCAGGTCATCGTGAATCAAAGAATAAGTATGGATCATCTCCAGGGCACAAGCAGCAGGAAGGACATCCTCATCCCGCCCGCCAACCGCCTCGGCAGCAGCCATAACCAGGATGGGCCGCAGGCGCTTGCCCCCGGCAAAAACACTGTAACGCATGGCTTTGTGAACGGTAGGAGGCATTGTACTTTCTGCCGGCAGGTATTTGTCCAGAGCCTCATCCGCCAACCTGATTTTCCGGTTTAGTTTTTTCTTCCAGTCCCAGGTCATAGTTTACTCCATTTCCAGCCTTTAGGAATTTCCCCAGAACTCAGTTGTTTTAGAATTTCCCTATAACTCAGTTGTTTTCAAATTCCCATAACTCAGTCGTTTTAGAAATTTCCCCGCAACTTAGTCGTCTCAGGAGTTTTCCCCCAGCTTAAGCGGTTTTAATTCCAGCTTACCATCTTTGCCGGTAATAAGTAAATCAATTTTTGCCTCAGCTTCTCCCAATTTTTGCTGACAATACCGGGAAAGGCCCACTCCCTCCTGGAATAGGGCCATGGATTCGTCCAAGGTCAAGGTTCCTGCCTCTAACTGGCGCACAATAGCTTCCAAACGCTCCAGTGCACCTTCAAAAGGAATTTCAACCTGTGTATTCTTCTTTTTAGTGTTAGCGCCCTTTTCTTTGGCCATGGATCCCTCTTTAGCCACGGTCTTTCCTCCTCACTTCAGTGACAGTACAGTCAACTTCTCCGTCTGTCAACAGGGTGGTTAGTCCCTGCCCAACCCGGACCTCTTCAACCCCTGTCACTCTTCGCCGGTCATCCGAATACAGGGTTAAGGTGTAACCCCTGCTTAAGGTTGCCAGGGGACTCAAGGCCTGTAATTGCCCCGCCAGGGCAGCCAGTCGGCCCTGTTTGCCCTGAAGCGCTTTTTCCACCCTCATCGTGAGTTCCCGTTCCAGGCTATCCACATGTTGACTGAGTTGAAACAGCCTGTCCTTGGGCCTGGTCAGAACTCCCCGCTGCAGGCAGAGCTCCAGCCGCTTTTGCTTCACATGCAGTTGGTGCTTAAGCCCCTGAAACAGCCTTTGCCCCAGACTGTCCAGGTGCCGTAACAGCTCTTTCTCATCAGGCACTACCAGTTCTGCTGCGGCCGAAGGAGTGGGGGCCCGCAGGTCAGCGACAAAATCAGCAATGGTAAAGTCAGTTTCATGTCCTACAGCAGAAACCACCGGGATATGAGAGGCAAAAATTGCCCTGGCCACTGCCTCAGTGTTAAAAGCCCATAACTCCTCCAGGGAACCGCCCCCGCGACCCACAATTATGACATCCACAGCCATGCTTGGGCGGATTGTATCATCCAGGAAATTAAATTCACTCTGTTCACTCAAACAAACCCTGTCATTCAGGTCATTGAGCATCCTAACGGCCTGGGCAATCTGTCCCGGTGCCTCCTCCCCCTGCACCGCTACAGGCACGAGGATGATATGCACCTTAGGATACCGCCGCCGGATGATATTCAGCATATCCTGCACGGCAGCTCCGGTAGGGGAGGTCACAATCCCCAACCTCCGGGGAAAGGGCGGCAAGGACTTTTTTAGGTTCACATCAAACAGTCCTTCAGCTTCTAAACGCTTTTTTAACTGCTCAAAGGCCAGATGCAGGCTTCCGAGGCCGTCCGGTTCCAGTTCCTCCACATAAAGCTGGTACTGGCCATCCCGCGGGAATATGGTCACATAGCCCCTGGCTACCACCCGCATCCCGTGTTCCGGCCGGAAGGCCAACTGCGAGGCCTTGGAGCGAAACATCACAGCCTTGATGGTACTGGTTTCGTCCTTCAAGGTAAAATAAATGTGCCCGGAGGAATGGTGCTTATAATTGGAAATTTCACCCCGCACCCAGATACTCCGCAGGTTGCGGTCACTGTCCAGCAAGGCCTTCAAGTATTCAGTGAGCTCACCCACCGAAAAGATACGGCGAACAGCCATGTCCGGCGATAATAGCACCATGGACAACTCCTCCACTTAATAAGCTCTAATCTATAGAAATATGGGGCCTAAACTATAAATGGGTGGCGGCAGAAACTCTGCTCACCACCCATACCATATCAAATCTGAATCAACTGAGTCAAGTATTATTGCCTAGTTCTCCAGCAAGTACTGCTGAATGGACCTGGCGGCAACTTTACCGGCGCCCATGGCCTTAATTACTGTTGCAGCACCGGTTACCACGTCACCACCGGCGTAGACACCGGTCTTAGAGGTAGCGCCGGTTTCCTCACTGGCTACAATGTTGCCCTTCCGGTTGGTGTCCAGGCCTTTGGTAGTCCGTGGCACCAGCGGGTTAGGTCCCTGCCCGATCGCTACTACAACTGTATCTACCTGGAGGAAGAACTCGGAACCCTCGATAGGTACAGGGCTTCTCCGTCCGGAAGCATCCGGCTCACCCAACTCATACTTCAAGCACTCCAGGGCGATAACATTGCCGTTTTCGTCACCGATAATCCGTTTGGGATTAGTGAGCAGCTTAAAGTTAATGGTTTCTTCTTCAGCATGCTCGGCCTCTTCATGACGGGCAGGCAGTTCGGACATGGAACGACGATAGACGATGTAAACTTCCTCAGCGCCCAGACGCTTGGCAGTCCGGGCAGCATCCATGGCTACGTTACCGCCACCGAGAACGGCAACCCTGCGGCCAATCTTAATCGGGGTGGTATACTCGGGGAACAGATAGGCCTTCATCAGGTTAACCCTGGTGAGGAACTCGTTAGCTGAGTAAACACCGTTAAGTGACTCGCCGGGGATTTCCATGAAATAAGGCAGCCCGGCACCTGTGCCGATGAAAGCAGCGTCAAAACCTTCCTGCTCCAGCAGCTCATCCACGGTCATGCACTTACCGATAACAGCATTGGTGACAATCTCCACACCCAGTTTTTTCAGGTTGTTGATTTCGGTCTGAACAATCTTCTTGGGGAGACGGAATTCAGGAATCCCGTACATCAATACCCCACCGGCCACATGGAGTGCTTCATACACAGTAACCTTATGGCCCAGCATGGCCAAATCGGCGGCAGCGGTAAGCCCGGCAGGACCGGAACCGATAACAGCGACCTTTTTCCCGGTAGGAGCAGCTACTGGAGGAACGACTGCGCCCTTGGCTAATTCATAATCAGCAACAAAGCGTTCCAGTCGGCCGATAGCAACCGGTTCACCCTTTTTGCCCAGGACGCACTTCTCTTCACACTGGTTCTCCTGGGGGCAAACCCGGCCACAAACGGCAGGCAGGGAGTTCTTTTCCTTGATGATGGCAATAGCGGCATCGAAATCTCTTTCTTTAATCTTGGCAATAAACTGAGGAATGGGCACTTCTACCGGACACCCTTCACGGCAGGCCTCATTCTTACAGCTCAGGCAGCGGGAAGCTTCTTCCACAGCAGTATCAGGATCGTAACCCAGGGCTACTTCACTAAAGTTGCGAATGCGCTCCATAGCATCCTGACAGGGCATTCCATGACGGGGAATCTTTTTCGGCTTTTTATCTTCATTTAGTGACATCCACAACCACCTCCGCAACTGCCGGCTGCAAGAGCTCTCTTTTCAGCATCGGCAAAGATTTTGGCCCGGCGCATTTGTTCATTGAAATCTACCAGATGACCGTCAAACTCGGGTCCGTCAACACAAGCAAACTTGGTTTCCTTACCCACGGTAACCCGGCAGGCGCCACACATACCGGTGCCGTCAACCATAATGGAGTTCAGGCTTACGATGGTCTTAATGCCGTAAGCCCGGGTAGTTTCAGCCACAGCCCTCATCATTACAAGGGGTCCGATAGCATAGACAATATCAATTTGCTTACCTTCTTCAATCATCCGCTTCAGCGGATCAGTGACCAGGCCCTTTTCACCCACGGTACCGTCATCACTGGTAACATAAAGAACATCACTGACAGCCCGCATCTCATCTTCCCAGAACAGGAGATCTTTACAACGGGCGCCAATGATGGAGATAACCTCATTTCC
>JAJZTU010000010.1 GCA_021848765.1 Bacillota bacterium | reverse complement strand
CCTGGAATACCTCCACAAAGGTGGCCGGATTGGCCGGGCCGGCGCCCTCTTGGGCAGCCTGCTGAATATTAAACCTATCCTGACTTTTAAGGACGGGGTTATTACACCCGTGGACAAGCTCAGAGGCCGGAACCGGGCTATAGAGCGGATTCTGGCTCTGGTCAAGGAGCAAGCCGGTAACCGCAAGATAATGTGTGGAGTCCTCCACGGCAATGATTTCAGCGGGGTTATGAAGCTCCATGAGCGGGTTGTTAATGAATATGACTGTGCGGAAATACTGATTTCGGAGATTAGTCCGGTTATAGGCACCTATGCCGGTCCGGGTGTGGTGGGGCTGGCCTACTATATCTTGTAGCCGAACTCGCTTGTCTCCGGTGAAGACGTATCTGCCGTGAAAATGCTTTAGGGGTGTACCATGGACAATAGGAAACTCATACAGCAACTAAAGAAATCCTCCCTGGCTGAACTCAGGCTGGGCTGTACCAATGCCGCCGTCTTTGGCGGTTTTGACCGTTATGCCCTGGATTGCCTGGGAAGACTTGAACAGATGGGCTTCGGGGGGGCTGGGCCTGCCTGGTATGTTAAGGCCGGCGAGGCCTTGCGAAATTATGCTGAGCTGCCCAGGAATAAAAGAATCGAGCGGGCAGAGACGTTGCTTGGGTTGCTTGATGAATGCATGGCAGGCTTGAATTCCCCGGCCGGTGTGCTTCCTTCGGATAGGTCCGGTATTGCTGCTGTAAACAGCAGCTTGCCTGATGAGACAATAGTTAAGGGTTCCCAGGATAAACAAGCCAAAAACAAAGGCCCTCAGCGGGAAAACAGGATTGACCAGGACCCTATGGGACTGGACCTTCCTGTCCAGTTTGTTAAACATGTGGGACCCCAGCGGGGCAGTATTCTTCAGAATATGGGGATTTTCACCGCAGCAGACCTCCTCTACCACTTTCCCCGGGCCTACGAGGACCGCAGCCAGTTTAAGACAGCGAGAGAGCTGAAACATGGGGAAAGGGAGACCATCCAGGGAGTGGTGGTGGGAAGCCAGAGCCTGAAGCCCAGGCGGGGCCTGAATATCACCAAGGTTGCCATTGATGACGGTAGTTCTGTGGTATACGGGGTTTGGTATAACCAGGCTCATGTTAAGAAGCAGCTTCCAAAAGGCGCCAGGTTAATTGTCTCCGGGAAAGTGGACCGCAGTTACGGTGCGGTCCAAATCAATGTTGACGATTTTGAGGTCTGGGAAAGCGGGGAAACCCTGCACACCGGTCGTATTGTACCCATGTATACCGGTTCGGGTAAGCTCAACTCCCGGACCCTCAGGATGATTATTAAGGGGCTGCTCGACAGCTTCGCCCCTACTCTTGGGGAGTTTCTGCCCCCCAGCCTGCTGGAAAAATACCGGCTGGTCCCCTTGCCCCAAGCCCTGCAGGATATTCACTTCCCCCAAACCATGGAAGCAGCCCGGTTAGCGCGGAGAAGGTTTATTTTTGAGGAACTTTTTCTGTTGCAGTTGGGCCTGGCCCGGCTTAAAGGAACCTATACAAAGGACAAGGAAGGAATTGTCCACCTGAATAACCATCCCCTGCTTCAGGAATTCCGTGTCCGCCTCCCCTTCCGGCTTACGGTTGCCCAGGAAAGGGTGCTGGCAAGTATCTTCCGGGATATGGAGAGCCCGGTGGTTATGAACAGGCTGGTCCAGGGGGATGTAGGGTCAGGGAAAACGGTGGTAGCAGCCCTGGCCCTGGTGAAATCAGTAGCCGGAGGCTACCAGGGAGTTCTCATGGCTCCCACCGAGATTTTGGCTGAACAGCACTATCTAAACCTGCAGGAACTGCTCCGTCCTTTGGGCATCATGGTAGGCCTGCTCACCGGCAGTTTAACCAAAAAGCAGAAGCGGGACCTGCTGGCTGATATCAGGCGCGGCCTGGTACCTATAATAGTCGGCACTCATGCCCTGATTCAGGAGGATGTGGAATTCAAAACCCTGGGATTGGTGGTTATCGATGAACAACACCGCTTCGGGGTAAAACAGCGGGGTACCCTTCAGCAGAAGGGCTATAATCCGGATGTGCTAGTAATGACAGCCACCCCTATTCCCCGTACTCTAGCCCTAACTCTTTATGGGGATTTGGACCTGTCGGTGATTGATGAGCTGCCCCCGGGCAGAAAACCTGTGCAGACCTATTGGGTCAACCGGAAGATGACCCAGCGGATGTACAGGTTTATCCGGGAACAGGTGGACCAGGGACGCCAGGTCTATGTGGTCTGTCCCCTGGTGGAGGATTCGGAAAAGGTGGACCTGGAGGCCGCTACCGGCCTGGCCGGGGAATGGCAGAGGGAAGTTTTTCCTCAATATGTTATCGGCCTGCTGCACGGCAGGATGAAACCCTCAGAAAAGGATGCCGTAATGGAGGACTTTCGCCAGGGTAAAGTACAGATTCTGGTCTCTACCACCGTTATCGAGGTAGGTGTGGATGTACCTAATGCTACCATGATGGTAGTCAAGGACGCTGAGCGCTTCGGCCTGGCCCAGCTGCACCAGCTTAGGGGCCGGGTTGGCCGGGGAGAGCACCAGTCATACTGCCTGTTGGTTTCCGATACACAAGCTGAGGAAGGTATGGCCAGGATGCGAATTATGGAAAAATCCACGGACGGCTTTGTCATTGCTGAGGAGGATCTGAAACTGCGTGGCCCGGGGGAGTTCTTCGGCACTCGCCAATCCGGCCTGCCTAATTTGAAAGTGGCGGATATTCTGCGGGATGCCCGGGTGCTGGAGGTAGCCAGGGATGAAGCCTTCCGGCTGGCAGCCGCGGACCCGAACCTGGATTCAGCGCAACACAAGGCTTTGGCCGGGCAGGTGCGAAGAAAGTTTCAGGGGCGCCTGGATTTTATCAACATAGGTTAGCAAAAATTCCGGCCTGTCTATGCACATAAGGTTTTTTTCGGCGAATATAATGGTTTTAGCTTGATTATTCCGGCGTCCCGGCATTTAAGGATACGGAGGGCTTAAACCATGGCCTTGACGGCAAAACGGATAATTGACATTGTGGTCAGTTCCCTTTTGCTTTTTTTGTGTTCTCCTCTATGGGTAATTATTATTTTATTAATTTGTATGGAATCCAAAGGCCCGGTCCTTTTTCGCCAAAAACGGGTAGGCCTGAACGGGAAAGTTTTTACTATTTACAAGTTCAGAACTATGGTTAACAACGCAGCCGGTTTGGGCTCGGGATTGCTTATTGATTTCAAGGACACCAGAATAACCCAGGTGGGAAAGTGGCTGCGCCGCTTCAGCCTTGACGAACTTCCCCAACTGGTTAATGTTATCAAAGGGGATATGAGTCTGGTTGGTCCCAGACCTACCCTGGAATACCAGGTCCGGCAATACAACGAGCGCCAGAAAATCCGGCTGAAAGCAAAACCGGGTATAACCGGATGGGCCCAGGTTAACGGCAGAAACTCCCTCTCCTGGCCTGAACGGATTGAGTTGGATATCTGGTATGTGGAAAACTGGTCCTTGCTTTTAGATTTGAAAATAGCGTTTTACACCCTTGGAGTAGTTATCCAGGGTGAGGGAATCTATGCGGAAAAGGAAAAGTTCCTCCTTAAACCTTCAAACCGGCTTGATAATTTGGTAATTCTCGGCGCTGGGGGGGTGGCCAGGGAAACCTTGCAATATGCGCTGGATTCCAATATTCCCGTCCGGAAGTTCAACGTCCTTGGATTTATTGATGAAATAGCAGAAAATCACGGCAAACAGCAGCATAACTTCCCTGTTTTGGGGGATTTCCGCTGGTTTGAGCAAAGCAGCGAAGAGAACATTCGGGTGTTATGTGCTGTGGGAAGCCCTTCCCTCAAGGAAAAATTCGTCCACCAGGCCGGGGAACTAAACCTGTGCTTTGCAACCATCGTCCATCCCTCCGCAGTGGTTGCCCAAACAGCCCGGCTGGGCCGGGGAGTAGTTGTCGGGCCGGGGTCTGTGATTACCTCTGATGCAGTGATCGGAAACCATGTATTCATTCACTATAACTGTACAATCGGCCATGATGCATTTATTGAGGACTACACTACCGTTCTCCCGGGGGCCAATATCTCCGGCAATGTCCGGATTGGCAGCCACGTCTATGTGGGAGCTAACAGTTGTGTGTTGCAGAACCTGCGACTGGGGGATAAATCCGTCATCGGAGCAGGTGCAGTTGTTACCAGGGATGTCCCCGCTAATTGTGTTGTGGCCGGAGTACCGGCCAAAGAGTTACAGTCAGCCCGTGAGTACGACTGACCGGCTATTTAATTTTGAAGCTGCTCAAAGTCCTTGCCAATCCTTCCTGAAAATCCACAATCACCTGATAGCCTAATAGTTCCTGTGCCTTGTTAATATCCGCCAGGGAATGGCGGATTTCTCCCATCCGGGGCGGCGCGTACCGGGGGCCCAATTGCCCCCCTAACAGGGAGTTTAAGCTACTGACCAAATCATTGATGGAAGTACTCTTCCCGGTACCAATGTTAATACATTCACCAAGACCACACCGTTTGGATTCACAGGCCCGGATAATAGCCAGCACTACATTGTCTACGTAGACGAAATCCCGGGTCTGCAGCCCGTCACCGAAGATCTCAGGCGCCTCTCCCCTGCTGATAACCTCGATGAAGCGGGAAATTACCCCCGAGTATGGTGAGGAGGGATCCTGCCGGGGCCCGAAAACATTAAAAAACCGTAAGCACACCGTTTCCAACCGGTAAAGCGCTGAATACAGAGCGCAATAAAGTTCACCGGCCAGTTTACTCAGTGCGTATGGTGAAAGCGCCTGCCAGGCCGAGTCCTCCCTGTTAGGCAGATCATTGGCAGCCCCGTAGACTGCTGAAGAGGAAGCCAGGACCAACCGTTTAACCCCCGATTGCTTAGCCCCCAACAGCACATTAAAAGTCCCGCTTAAATTGCTGCGGTGACACAAGGCTGGATCCTCCACAGACCGGGGGACAGAGGGCAGAGCGGCCAGGTGCAGGACATATTCCATACCCCGGCAGGCTTTTTTTACTTTGCGGTAGTCCGCTATATCCCCCTCAATCAATTCCAGGTCCGCCAGGAAAGGCTGAAGGTTGGCTTTTTTTCCTGTTGAAAAATTATCCAACACCTTTATCCTATGCCCGCCTTTTAGGAGTTCCTCCACTAGATTTGACCCGATGAATCCGGCTCCTCCCGTAACAAGATAACTTGCCATTCTACATCCCCCCTTTAGTGAGCCTGGCTGATGCCCTTTTCGAGGGTTAACGCCACATACTCCATTTCTTCTGTGCTAAGGCGATTATAGAAGGGCAAGGCCAAAGTGGAACTACTGATTTCTTCCGTTACAGGGAAGTCCCCGGACTTGTACCCAAACTTTTCCCGGAAGAAGGGCTGCAGGTGAATCGGGGTAAAATAGGGACGACAATCCACTCCATGTTTTAATAAGCAGGCCATGACCTTATCCCGCTTAATACCCCTGGCAAACCGGACTACATAGACAAACCAACTCATCTCAACTCCGGGAGCAACCTGAGGCAGGATCACACCCTCAATTGCCCTTAATCTCTGGCTATACCGGTTGGCTACCCCGGCCCTCTGCAGAATAATTTCCTTGATTCTGCTCATTTGCCCAACACCCAAAGCGGCGCTGAGTTCATCCAGGCGATAATTGAAACCCAACCGGGAATGTTCCAGCCAAAGGGAATTTTCCCCCCGGCCCTGGTTCCGCAGGCTACGGCACAGCCGGGCGATTTCAGGATTACCGGTTACAATCATTCCACCTTCACCGGTGGTAATTTGTTTATTGGGATAAAAAGCGAATACGGCTGCCGTACCCAGGGAGCCCGCCGGTTTTCCTTCCAAAGCAGATCCCAATGCTTCACAGGCATCTTCGATTATAAACAGGGAATGCTTGTCAGCCAGTACTTTGAGCGCTTTCATGTCTACGGGATGACCGAATACGTGGACAGGCAGGATAGCCTTGGTCCTGGCGGTGATTTTTGCTTCTATTTGGTGAACATCCAGGTTGTAGGTTTGGGGCTCAATATCAACAAATACAGGTGTGGCCCCTTCGAAAAGCAAGCAGTTGCTGGAAGCTACAAAACTGAAAGGAGTAGTTATAACTTCATCGCCGGCTTTAATCCCCAAGCTCCTGACCACCAGATGTAAACCGGCTGTTCCACTGCTGACAGCAATGGCATGGTTTGTGCCCACAAACTCCGCTACCAGCTTTTCAAACAGACCGAGCTGTGGTCCCATACTCAGGTACGGGCTTTTCAGTACATCCAGCACAAGGCCTGTTTCCAATTCAGTTATATCAGGGCGTGACAATGGTATCTTCATGACTGTTTGCCTCCGGTGCTTCTGAGAGCTTTCGCGAACTTTCCACCAAAGTGCGCTTCTCCAGGAATAGTTCCCTAATATAATATAGTGGTCACACCGGTTTTGCTACCAAACCCTTCGGAAGCCCGGGCGCCATGCTTAGCAGATTTAAATCTTTTTTTATGAATGTTAATGCACATCAATTTATACAGGCGAATAGTATGTACTGCATTAACCGGTTCCCGTGAACCAAGAAAAAAATAGGAGGGAAGTACAACATGAAGTCAGGCAAACAATGGTTATGGATCCTGGGGGCTGCCGCGGTGGTAGTAGTTATTGCCATTTACGCACTTACCGGCTCAGGCAGCGACCCCGTACCGCCTGCTCCGCCTGCTCCACCGGCCCAGACCCCGGCAGCGGAAACTCCCGTCGAGCCACCCCAACCTGAACCCATCGTGAAGAATGGCAGTTTTGACCAGGATGACAGTTGGATAAACTTGAAGATCAAAGTCCAACAGGACAAAGACGGCAACTTCTATGCCAGCAATCGTTTTAACTGGAGCTTCTACCAGGAGATTAAACTTGATCCGGACACTTGGTACACCCTGGATGCCCGGATGAGAAAAGGCCTCTCCAATGCCCGGGCCCGCATTTGTATTCAATTCCGCAACAGCCAAGGCGCTAAGGTGGGAGAAGTATTTAACTACTACCATACCTTCACAGGCACCGGTTGGGAAAGCATACCCACCAATAAATTCCGGACTCCTGCCGGAACTGCAGCTGCCACGGTTTTCCTAATGACTGAGGATGCCGCTACCCATGATTTTGATGATATTCAAATAGCACCAACTACACCGGGAACTTCTGCCCCTGCACCACAAGCCAAGCCGGCCGTTCCCCAGCCCGCACCTGAAGCTAAGCCGGCCGCTCCCCAGGCAACTGCTCCCCAGCCTGCTCCTGCTGCTTCCAAGCAGCAGGAGTCAATGGCTCCGGCTCCCCAGGCGGTGCACTATATAGTAGCTTCCGGGGATACCCTGACCCACATCGCCAAACAACACATTACATCTATTGACGCCATAGCCAATGCCAATGGGATCCCTGATGTCAACAAGATTTACGCCCGTCAAAGGTTGGTAATTCCCCCTGAAACCAAGTAGGCAAGCCCATGTAAAGGAAGGTAGCTATGGCCAAACTCAAACTTTTCTGGTTGGTTACAGTAGCAGCAGCTTTTTGGGGACCGTTCCTTGCTATTTCTTCCTATCCCCAGGTATTCGCCTACAGGATCTTGTTTCTAGCCCATCTAATTGCGCTGACCTTTGCACTGGTGTTTAGGAATGGATTAGCTACTCAACTGGAGCAGGTCAAAGTTCGTGACCAACTCCGTTTCTTCTTTTTATGGCTGATTTGGGCAATAATATCTGTTTTGTGGGCAGACAGCAAAATCGATGCTGCCAGGCATATTTGGGCGCTTTTTTCGGGAATTTCTTTAATCGGATTTACAGTATTTTACACCAATACAGAAAAAGATTTGACTAACTACTCTAAGCTCTGCTTAGCTACATTGCTATTGTTTATGCTCATCGGGGTGTGGGAACACCTTACCGGAATTCACTTAAAACCCATGTCAACTATTGATCCGGTAATTTATGCCAAGGAAGCCTTGTTTCCCCGGGTAATCTTTACAAATACCAATGATTTTGCTACCTTTTTAGCCCTCTATGTGCCTTTCCTGTATACCAGAGCCAAGTACTGCACCCCCTGGCGGACAAAGGCCTCTTCCTGGTTAGCCCTGCTTTTAGGAATTTATCTTATCATCATTACCGATTCCAGGGCTAATATCCTGGCCTTATTCCTGATGGCAGCCTGCGCCCTGGTCCTCTACCTTGTGGACACCAGACTTAAAGGCTTCAGAAATCTGATAATCATTGTGTTAATTATCGGCAGCGCTTGGTGGTTGACTGGTTACACCGGCTTGCGCAGCCTGGGGATACAAGACTTGGCCTACCAGTTAACCTCACTGGATGTTGAGACTCAGGAAAAGGGTAGTTCCATCCAACTTAGAACCGGCCTAATCCGAGGCGGGTTGGAAATGCTTAAAAAACATGCCTTTCTGGGGGTAGGGGCAGGAAATGCAGAATATCATATGCAGGACTACTGGCTGTGGACCCGTGGCCTCACTAATCTGCATAACTGGTGGCTGGAAGTCCTGGTAAATTACGGAGTGTTACTCTGGGTGCTTTATTTGGCCTTTTATGGCAGGCTGATGTGGGACCTTTTTACGGTGCTGCGCAGGTCGGAACAACCGCTGCTTAAGAGGCTGGCTGAAGGCCTGCTTTTGTCCATGACCGGATTTCTGATAGGCGCCGTAAGTTCCAGTACACTTTATGCCGCCAATTTTATGTGGTTCATTTTTGCTTTGGGCCTGGCTGTTTACAACCGGTTCCTTAATTCAGCAGGACAAAAGGGCACACCCAACGAAACGTAGGATGTGCCCTTTGCCTATGAGATTGCTATTTAGGGAAAAGGTTACATAGCAGTCAAGGATACATTGTCAAAGCTGTGGGTACCGGCGCCACCGTTAACCAGCAAGTACACGGTAGCCTTTACAGCGCCGGCAGGCGCAACCAGGGTTTGCACAGGGAAAGTCTCCCAGCCTGCTCCGGCATGCCGGTACAGGACACTGTCAGCACGCAACTGCTTTCCGGCAGCATCATAGTAGCCGACCACAATGCGGGCTTCCGTAGCAGCATTACCTTTTTTGGTTTGAGCTTTTAGCACATACTTGGTTCCAGGTGTCACCCGGACACTTTGCCGGGTACTCCAATCATAGCCGTTGGAAACAAATTTGTTACCATTAGCTTCGGTACCGATGGTTCCCGCATTCCAACCTGCCAGACCCTGACTAAAGTTCCCGTTGGCCAGCAGTTCCTTAACTACGGGTGCAGGAACAGGAGTGGGTACCGGAGTAGGTTCAGGAGCAGGACTTGCGGAAACGGTTTTCAGTGAGATATCGTCAAAGCTATGAGTCCCTGTGCCTCCATTGGCCAGTAGGAAGATGGTAGCTTTCACTGTACCGGCGGGAGGTGTAACAGTTTGCTGAGCAAAGCTCTCCCAGCCGGTTCCCTGGTGCCGGTACAAGAAATTGTCAGTGCGGAGCTCCTTGCCGGCAGCATCATAGTAGTTCAGGACAATTCTGGCCTCAGTAGTTGCCTTGCCCTTCTTGGTACGGGCATTAAGAATATACTGGGTTCCGGCAACAACCGGGATGTCCTGGCGAACTTTCCAGGTGTACCCGTTGCTAACGTATTTATTGCCATTGCTTTCAGTACCGATAGTCCCTGAGTACCAGCCGGCACTTCCCTGGCTGAAATCACCGTTAACTACCAGTTCCTTATAGACAGGGGTTACAGGTTTTTCCGTAGTAAAGCTCCACTGGTACTGGACAGGGTTGCCTGCCCGGTCTTTTATTGCCCCACCCAGGGTTACGCTATAGGTTGTACCAGGGGCCAGGGCTTGTCCCGGGGTAAAAACAGCAGTACGGGCAGGTGCATCATAGGCAACAGCGCCGGTTACCCCGGATACTGTGAAACCGGAAACATCAACGTTAAGCACATCTTCACTAAACGTGGCTTTAATCTCAGTCTTGGCGCTAACCCCAACAGCGCCGGCAGCAGGAGTTACTGATACCACAGAGGGGCTTGTCCTGTCCACAGTAATAGCTACTGAGGGGGATACGGCCCGGTTATCTGCGGTATCAACAGCCACAGCCCGCACATGGTAAGTTCCCTCAACCAGGTTACCGGTATTTAAGGGCAGGTCCCAAATACCGGCATTGTCGGTAGCAGGACCCAAGTTTTGCCAGGCACCTGTCGCCGGATTTTGAGTATATTCAAAGCTAACTTCCCGTACTGCCACATTATCGGAAGCGCTCGCCTGCAGGGCTACAATCCCCTGATTCACGGATACACCGGCAGTAGGATTGGTCAGTGAAACCTGAGGCGGGGTGGTATCCGGTTGAGGCACCGGAGGCTGGGGATCTACAGGAGGTTGCGGATCTACCGGAGGCGCCGGAGGTTGGGGATCTACGGGAGGCTGCGGATCTACCGGAGGCGCCGGAGGCTGCGGGCCAACAGGATTATTACGGTCCTGGAAAACCTTGTTTAGTAAGGCTGCCGCAAGCAGTCCGGGGCCTTTTGCCCCACCAAATGTCGATCTGAGGTTATAGGTAAAATCAAAGAGGCCGGGAGCATATTGGTCAAACCTTAACAACAGGCCGACCCTGGCCGCAGGATAAGGATAAGGATTGGGAGAAATACCAAAGCCATAACCTGCTTTACCGTCAGTACGGGAAATAATTTGGGTTTTAATGGTATTGCCAATTCTCTGCAGGTCTACCTTGTCGAAAACGATTCCCGCTTCAGCAGCAGAATAAGCAAAATCTGCTTCAATAGCGCCATGGGCCACATCTTCTATAGAGCGGTACCCTCTATAGGATGGGGTGTTTTTGCTCAGGCCACTGGCAGCCGTCCAACCGGTATGACCGGGTCCGTACCAGTAGGTCCAAACATATCCGTCAATTTGGGCGTTATAAGTCATATGATTTTTGAAGTGTTGGGCTAGCTTGGTAACCCGGTCCAGATATTTAGCTTCCCCGGTAGCCTGGTAAATGGCTAATTGGGTCCGGGCCAATGCTGAATACTGGTTAACAGGCACAGGAACACCGTCTGCCCAGAAAGGGCCGCCAGGAGTATAAATATAGTAACCGGTGTTTCCTTCTACCCGCCAGTCTTGATCATGTACGGCCACGGCGTCCTTTGCCGCCTGCAGGAAGATATCGGCAGTCCCTTTATACTTGTCCAGGGCAGGAGTATGGTAAACCAGATTGCCAAAGTCAGCAAAAGGATAAGAAATCATGCCGGTTTCCACAATCAAATGAAAAAAACCGGTGGTTTTTAATCCGGAAGCCGGTCCGACGCGCCAAGCAGGTAAACTGAGGCCGTTGTAAATGGTAACACCCCGGACATTGTCACGTTTTGCCAGCACATTATTGGCATGGTCAATAAATTTTTGCAAGTAATATTCGTTTTGGGTAGCCCGGTACATGTCCAGATAAGATTCCATTACATATGATTCACCCCAAGCCAGGGTACTGGACTCATTAGTAGAAGTCTTATACCAGTTACCGCCGTTTACAACGTCAACACTCTTAAATAGCTGCTCAAGACCTGGGGCATCATAGGCTTGAGCGACATTAAGGGGTACGAGCAGGGAAATCATGGTAACCAGAAGAAGCACACTGAGCCACTTTTTTTTCTGCATTCGTGTTTTTACCTCCCTATTTTTTTGATCGCGGAACATGATTGCTCGCTTCCGGTACTGGGTCATTGCGAAAACTTTCTTTTAGTCCTCCTGCAAGATATTTGATTCGACATTATTCGACGTTATCCTTTAGGTAAATCACGGTAATCCTGCTGGCATTGATGCCAGAAACGACAAAAGCCCCGAAGCCAAAACATTGGCTCCGGGGCACTGAATTTGCCGTCTAATTCTCATTCCGGACTGCTGGAGATTCAATTGTTAGCCGAATCCAGACGCGCGGATTTTTTCAGCATTTGCTGATATGCTTCTAATAGTTTTTCCTCTTCTTTAGCCCAATTGTACTGGGTTTCAAAAGCCTTGCGGCCATGCTTACCCAGTGTACTTCTCGCTTCCTGGTTGTGAATCAGATATTCTAAATTCCGGGCAATGGCCTGGGAGTCAAGGGGGTCTGCGGTAAGTCCGCTTTGGGTTTCCGCCAGCAGCTTAGCCCAGTCGGGGAAGTTTGAGGCCAGGATGGGCAGGCCTACTGACATGTAATCATAAAGCTTGGTGGCCAGGGAACGCAGATAATTGGGTTCGGGATGGAGCAGGGCCAAACCAAGCTGAGCGCTGCTGCAGTAGCAGTAAACAGTTTCCAGGGGGACAAACCCCAGGAAGGTTACGCAGCCCTGTAATTTTTCGTGAGTTGCAATAAATTCCTGTATTTCTTTGACTAGTTGTGCAGGACGCACAGGGCCTAAAATCCAGAAGTGGAAGCTTTTATCCTTAAAGTCAGTCAGGGCCAATGCCTTAAGCATAGTCAGGGCGCCTCTGGTTTTGCTTAAACTACCCGCATAGACCAGGTGAATATCCGCTTCACCCAACCTGGGACAGTTCGCATCCGGATTTAACTGTACAGGATAATTGTAGATGTCTATAGTCCGGGTTTTTACCCTGCGGAATTTTTCTTTATAATAGGATTCAGCAAAAATCAATAGGTTGAAAAAGCGGCTGGAGTTTTTTTCCACCAGGTTGGCTATAGCTGCCAGGGGGTTACGCAGGAGGACCGGTATCCAAAACTTGGAGAGAATGGCAGCAGGAAAGTCCTCGTGGACATCATAGATAACTTTACACCCGGTAAGTAACTTGATTAGGAGGGCAACCGGAATTAGTTCAGGGTCATGAAAGTGCAGCACTTCAGGCCTGCTTTTCAGGCCCCGGAACAACAGCCTGCAGATATTGCCAACCCGGGCTAATCTACTCCGCTGCCCGGGCAGGCATTTGACCTCGACTCCCTGGCTGATCCCCTGGAATGTACCCACAGCATGTAATTCCACCCGGTATTGCTTAGCCAGGGAAATGGCCTCCTTATAATAAATCCGGGCATCATTCCAGAAATGGACGGAACTGATGATCAGTACTTTCGGCTTCAGGTAAATCACCTCCCGGTTAACCGGCAAACCTTATTCCATGCTTGCTTGGGACATATTCACCATTGCTTGGTTATTCACCATTACTTTGTTATTCACCATTGCTTGGTAGATATTTAGCATTTGCCTGGCATTGTCAGCCCAAGTGTACCCGTTCAGCACAGTGGCTTGGGCAGCGGCCCCCAGTTGTTCAGCCAGCTCAGGGTTTTCCAGTACCCTTTTTAGGGCTTGCCTAATGGCTTCCACATCCCGTGGGGGTATGAGGATACCGTTTTTCCCATCGGAAATCACCTCCGTCACTCCGCCCACCCTGGTTAGAATTACAGGCTTGCCCAGGCTCATGGCCTCAAACATGACTACCGGCATACCCTCTGAATAGCTGGGGAGAATAAACACATCACAGGCTTGCATCCACAGCGGGATTTCCTGATGAGCTACAGCTCCCACCATAACCACCCGGCCGGTAAGGCCATTTTGCCTGGTAAAATCTTCGATATAATTTTGGAGGTGAGGACGGCCAACCAGGAGGAGCACAATATTGTTGTCCAGCGCCGGTAAACTTTGCAGAAGTTCCTTGATGCCCTTGGCTGCAATGAGATTTCCGACAAACAGCACCAATTTTTTATTACTCCACCGTCCCCGGATTTCCTGAACCTGTCCCCAACTTTCCCTGTTCAGGGTGAATTTCTCCGGGCTTACCCCATTGGTTACTACCTCAACCTCCCTGTGCCAAAACTCCAGGACCGCTGTTTTCAGGTGATTACTGACACATACTACCTTATCCATCCCCTTAATAGCCAGTTTGGTCAGCAGGGTGGTTATTTTGTTGCGGAAGGGGAAAACCAGGATGTCAGACCCATGAATGGTACAAATTACTTTGATGTTTTTTAAGCATAATTTTAGCAGGAGGGCAGCCAGGCCATCAGGCATGATTGTATGGGCATGCAGTAAAATCGTGGAGTTTTGCCGGCTGATTTGCTTAACCAGGGTATAGACACTAAAAAACATGCTAAACCCCTGAAAAAAAAAGAAAGGGGCGCCGGGGATAACCGGATACCTCGGGTAGTAAACCTGATATCCCCGGAAGTTGCCTTGCTTTTCTTCCCTGCCGTAAGCCCTCCATTTTTGCTTAAACCATAAAATTTTCGGAGCATATGGGACCGGGGAAATTATGGTGGTTTTCAGATTGGCCAGGTTTAGGATAGCTTCCAGTTGTTCCCGGACATAGATACCCTTTACCGGGTCAGCAGTTGTGGGAAACCGGTGGGACAGCACTACAAAGTGCAGGCCTGTATCCGCCCGGCCTTTACCCGGGCCCGGATTCTCCGTCCCTGCTCTCTCCAGGGCCAGGAGAGCTCCCACCAGGGCATAATAAACCGACATTAATTGGAGATTGTAAAAAGTCCCTGCGGTAAGGTTAAAGATGAGAAAACCCAGGGTCATCCCCTGCACAGCAAACCCATAGGCCACTTCCACCGGATTCCCGGCCCTGGCGGCAAGCCTTCCTGACCTGGTCAGGATATTCAGGTATAGCCACAAGTAAATCAGGAGGCCGGCCAGACCATACCGCCGCATGATCAGCAGGTATTCATTATCCACCAGGGTGGTCATTTCTCCTTTAGCCGGACCCCAGCCGAAAAGCGGGGACTGCTTAATCAGTGCAAGGCTTTCTTTCCAGAATGCCAGCTTGGCTTGAAAGCTGGTACTGGTTCCCAAATTTACGCCTTCCTCAAACCGCCACAGGAATTTCTCGCCATATAATCCTAAGAACACAGCCACCACGATGATTACAACCCCCAGGACCGCTACTACCTGTTTTTTAGATACCCGGTAGGATACCAGGGACCTGAAGAAGATATATCCCAGTGAGATTAGAGTGGCTAACAGCGCTGTTCTGGACATGGTCAGGAGCAATACCATTCCTGCCAGGCTAAAAATAGCCAGGTAGAGCACAGTTACCCTGGGCTTGTTCTTGGGGAAGATTAGAAAACTGAAGGCCAGGTTAATAACCATCATCAGAAAGATCCCGGTATAGTTGGGATTGCCGAACAGCCCCATAATGCGTTGGGAAGCCAGGCGGGCCTGGGCCACCTTTTCCGGGGCATAGGGCAGCAGGAGTTCCTTAAAATCCCCTGGGTTCAAATACTCCAAAAAGCCGGCCAGAATAAACAACCCGCTGAACACCCAGAAGTATTGCATTAATTTTTTTAGTGTAAGCTCAGTAAAGTTAAGATTAGCGATAAATAACACTATCAAGTAATACTTTAAAGGTTTGACCAGTTCAAAGGCATCCCTGAAACTAAACCGGTAGTGCAGAAATAACTTGGCAAAGATTATTGAGACGACCGTAGATGCAATCAGAGCAGCTATAATCTTTCCCAAATCTGAAGCCTTTGCCAATTGTAATTTCTGTTTTCCAAAGGGCAGGAAGCACAAGTAGAGCAGGACCAGCAGTTCCTCCGCTCTGAGGTGAGGCAATCCGGAAACCAGCTTAAAGGAGGGCAGCAGGATGCCCATGCCCAGGATTAGGACTGCCAGAGTTGCTTCTCCCCTGCGGACAGCCAGCCAGAGCCCGCCCGCACCCAGGCTTAGTAACGCCAATTTAGATGCTGTACCAGACCCTGAGAGATACCAAACCAAAAGAATTCCAAACCAACAGGTTGCCAAAACATAGAGTGATCTAAGCTTTACTTTCTCTTTAATTGCCTCTAACACACCTTCCCCCCCTATCCCGATGAACGCTCAAGCAGTATCCCGGAGGCAGCCGGGCCATGATTAAACAACAGGTCCAGCACGGAAAGCTTAGGTATAAATTCCCCCCACAACTGGCTGTATACGGGGTGGACAAAGTCCTGAAAAACCACCTTTATACCCAGCTTCTTAAAAGCCTCCTCATCCATGTACCTTTGGGAGCCTGCTCCCTGGCCGGTTAAATATTCAGTCGCTCCCAGAGTGCGGCAAATACCCAGGATCCGGTCCAGCCCCCCTGCGTTTGCTTCCTGCTGGAGTTCTGAGGCCCTGACCAATTTGGTCGTGGCTCCGAGAAAACCTGCCAGGAGGGAGATCAGGCCGCTGTTCAGTTCAGCCAGGCAGGTATGCTCACCCTGATAGTACCCGGCCAACTGAGGAGAGTACCTGGCAAAGTATGGGGCCCGGCCATAATTGGCTTCCAGGGATTTGAGATGTTTTCGGACCCAGGCCTGGTTTTCCACCAACTGTACTTCCCTGATTGGCAGTAATTCACTTTTACCCTTAACCGGGACAGTCAGCCACTGGGAACCTGTCGGTGTCTTAATGGCAGTCCGGCTGATTACTGTCTTACCCCTGGGAAACTGTACATTGTCAAAGATAACCATTATGTCAGAACGCAGCAGCTTGTTGAAAAATCCCAGCCAGGGCAGGTAATTCGGTTGATGAATTGAGACGATCATTCGCATCCCCCCTCTCTGGCACAGAGCTAAGAGCTTCCCATACTTTGGGACAGGTATCCGACGGTCGACGAAAAGAGTTCGGCTAAAGTACTGAAAAGTAGTCCGGATCAGCCTTGAGCCAAGCCAGGGTCTGCCTGAGGCCTGAGCTTATATCCACCTTGGGGGCAAAACCCAGCAGGGATTTGGCTTTACGGTTATCGATCCAATATTTGCGCCCGTCGCTAACCACAGCCTGTTCCAGGCTGATTTTGCCGGTACTGCCGGTAATTTGTTTGGCCAGGATAGCCAGGTCTGATATGGAAATACAGTCATCCCCGGCAATGTTAATGATTTCCCCTTGAGCCTGGGGACAAGTGATGGCCAGGATGACGGCATCAACCAGGTCCGAGATATAAGTATAAGTACGGGTCTGACTGCCGTCCCCTTTGATTACCATAGGCTGGTTGCCCATGCCTTTAAGCAGAAAATCTATCGGAGCGCTGACGCGCCCGTTACGGGGGCCATAGATATCAGCAATCCGCAGGATAACGGTCTTGAGACCGTAGGTATGGGCCATGGTCAGACAGTAAAACTCGCCTGCCAGCTTGGTGACACCATAAAGCAAGATCGGCTGCACAGGGTGGTTTTCGTCAATGGGCAGGTACTGCTGTTGCCCATAGACGGCAATGGATGATGAGAAGACCACCAGAGCTTTTTCCCTCAGGGCAGCCTTGAGAATATTAAACAATCCTACAGACCCGCCGTGGATAAATTGATTGTCTAAGGAACGGTCGTAGGCTGCCAGGGGAAAGGCACAATGGACTACCACCTGCACCCCCTCCATGGCCCGGTCAACCACCCCTTGATCCACTATATCCCCTTGATACAAAGAGATCCGTCCTTGAATGGGGAGCAGGTTTTGGTCCCGGCCCGATAAAAAAGTGTCCAAAATCCTAACCCTGGCACCCAGGCTGACCAGGCGCTCCGCTATATGAGAGCCCAGGAACCCTGCGCCGCCGGTGACCAAAATGTTTAGTCCGGCTATATCCATGTAAAGTCCCCCTTACCGTTCTGCGGGACCGTTTTGTATGGTTCCACCGGGATTCCCGGCGAATAATTGCAGAATGGCTGCTTCATACCTGGCCAAAAGTTTAGCCCTGTGGAAATGCCCGTTCACGTATGCTTTTGCTCTTCTGCCCATAATGGCGCAGAGATCCGGATTGTAGGCCAGATAAAGCACTGCGGCGGCAAAGGCCCTGGGGTTTCCGGGTTCAACCACTAAGCCTCCCCCCGATGCTTGGATAATATCTTTGATGTCGCCTGTACCGGAGATTACCACCGGCAATCCGGCTCCCATGTAATCGAACATTTTGTTATGCAGGCCAATCTCTGAATAAAAACCTGGCCGGGTTGCCACTATGGCAATTTGGGCTCCGGAAAGATACCCGGCTACCTCTTTCCTGGGAACAGGAGGCAGGAAGGTTACATTGGTAAGCCCTTTCTCCACAGCTATCTGCTGCATAGCTGCTTTGCAGGTACCCGAACCTAAAAAGGTAAACTGGATCTCCGGTTGGTCCCTTAAGAGTTCCACCACTTCCATCAGCAGCCCGGTTTCATTAATTGCACCTAAAGACCCGGTATAGATTACCATAGCCTTACCCTTGGCAGGCCACCCTGGTTCCGGACAGCCTGCAAAGATTTCCGGATCGTACCCTGTGGTGATAACCTCAATCTTATCTCCGCTTATCCCTTTTTGCTGAATGTGCCGCTTCATCCCCGGAGTTACCGGGACAATCAGGTGAGCCCTGTTGTACAGAAATCGCTCCAACTTCAAGAGTATCCGGATAACCACCGGATTCTTTAAGACTCCGAAATAGACAGGTGCAGCAGGCCAGGGGTCTCTGATTTCCAGGACGAATTTTGCTCCTTTCGCCAGAGCCACAAGGTAGCCGGCCAGCCCCACAAAAATCGGGGGTGAACTTGCTAATACCACATCAATTTTCCGGAACAATAACCCTCTTACCAAGGCAAAAAGGGTATAACTTATATATTGAACAGCCCGGGAAAACATGGATTTACCGAAGCCAAAGGAACGTATTGTATGCAGGGACACGGTTGGCGGCAGTTTATCATGCTCCGGTCTTCCTTCCTGGCGGGGCTTTCCGGTGGCATAATCCAAATCGGAGACAAGCAGCTTCACCTGATGGCCCCGGTTGCCAAAAAAACTGGCCGTCTGCCAGGGCCTGCCTGAACCGGGCTGGCTGGGACCGGCAAAATATTGGGTCAGGAAAATCATCCGCATGAGACTCACCCTCTTATAGCCTACTTAACGATTAAGCGAATGACTTCGAATAATTCCGCATATGGGCTTTTGATTTGGGTACCCCTCACCCTTGCCAGGCTGCGTAAAAAATCCTCATTATTAAAATATCTGAAGGCCTGAGATGCATAGCATTTAATCGCTGCAAGTTTCTTTTGCAGGTGTCTTTCTTCCAGGGGGACAAAACAGGTGTGCTCAAACTGCAGGTTATTCCACGGTTCCTCATAACCCAGCACAGTGGTGTCCTTGAAAGCTCTGATTCCCTCCCGGACAATGGTCAGGTGGTCCTGGTGGATATCATGGCGAGAAGGAAGTATGATTAAATCCGGTTTAAGCTGATTTTTTAACAAAATTAAGTTATCCAGGATATCCTGACGGTTGGCTGGAAAATCCCGCACCTTGTAGTTATAAAGCAGGAGGCGTTCCGCCGGTATTCCCAAAACCCGCATGGATTTAAGCAGTTCCTGTTTTAATACATCCTCCGGGTACCCGGGGGGGATAGAGATTTTATCAGCCGAAAACACTGCACAGTAAACCTCTTTTTGTTCCTCCAGAAATCTAGCCACAGTTCCCCCGCAACCGAATTCCGCATCATCGGCATGGGGGGCTAAGACCAAAACTTTATTAAACACTACCTACACCCCCATAAGCTTGGCTTCCCGGCCTGGAATGCCGGGTCTATTGTCTCTTGATTAAGCTCCACAGCCGGATGGGTTCAGGGGCTTTTAAGGCCAGAGTAATAAAAAAATAACAGAGCGCCCCCAACCCCCCGCTAACAATGATGTAACCCAGTTGACCCGTAAAATTCCCCGGGAACACCGGCCTTAACCATAAGCTGCCTGAATAGAGCACCACTGCCATAGCCAGGGCGCCAAGGACTATTTTCGCCCCTGAGCTAAGCAGTAACCTGGTACGGAGTAATCCCCTCTTTTTCAGGATCCAAAAAGCTGCCATAACGTAAATGCTCTGGGCCAGTGAGATTCCCAGGGCCAGCCCTCCCAGGGCCAGGTAACGGACCAAAATGATGCTCAGGATAATGTACAGGAGAAGTGAAACTGCCCCCAGTACCATCGGCGTAAGGGAATCCTTCAGGGAATAGTAAACCTTTTCCAGGTAAATCCGGATGGCTACGGCCAGGGTCCCTAAGGCATAGTAACGGAGGGCGATAGCGGTAAGCTCAGTATCCCTGACTCCAAAGGCGCCCCTTTGGAAGATTACCCGGACAATAGGTTCTGCCAGGATGACCAGAGCCACCGCCACCGGCAGCACAACATAGCTCACTACCGTTAACCCTGAAATTACTTTAGCTTTAAACTCCTCGATTTGTTCTTCCGCAATATCCCTGGACAGAGCGGGAAACATCACTGTAGCAATGGAGGTGGCCACTAAGCCCAGGGCTAAGGCATTGACCCGGTCGGCAAAACTTAAGGCGGCAATACTCCCCGCCTCCAGTCCGGAGGCCAACACCCGGTCCACGATTACACTAATTTGCGAAAAAACAGCGCTCAGGAGCACGGGCACTGAGAGCCTGGCAATTTTGATCACTCCGGGATCCCTGATGTTCAAAACACAGCGGTAGTGGGGGCCAAGTTTAAAGAAACCAGGCAGTTGGAAGACTACTTGGCTGACTACTGCCAAAAGGGTTCCCCAGGCCAACCCGTAAATTCCAAAATAATTCCCGAGAGTGAAGACGGAAATTATGATGATCAAATTATAAGGGACACCAACCAGAGCAGGAACGGTAAACTGGGAAAAGGTATTAAGTATTCCGCTGATAATCCCCGTGAGCACCCAAAACAGAATTAAGGGAAACATTATTCTGGCCAGCCTCACAGAAAGCTCCTTCATTTCAGGCTCAAACCCCGGAGCCAGGGCGTGAACTACCCAGGGGACAGCCAGCATGCCAATGGAGATGAAGGCCAGGCTAATTAGTAAGACCAGATTTATCAAGCTATTGAGCATGTCAAAGGCTTCCCTTTTCCCTGCTCTGGCCAGAACTTCCGTAAATACGGGCACCACGGTGGTTTGCAGGGCATTTTGAAACCCGGAAAACAGCATCCCGGGAACGGTAGCGGCTACCAGGTAGGCATCAGTCAGCCTGCTGGCCCCAAACACTGCGGCAATAAAGGTTTCCCGCAGAAACCCCAAAATTTTGCTGACAACTGTCGCTAAAACAACTTTGCCTACGGATATGGCAGCCGGCTTTTCTTCCTGCATCCCGGTTTACCATCCTTTCTAACTGCGTCAAATTCTGTAGATTTTTTCCCGGCTTTCCCGGAAATCTTTAGTTACATTACGGGTATCCACCACTAATTGGGCATGCCTGCAAACCCAACTATAGTCAATGGAAGAATGGTCGGTAATAATCAGCACACAGTCTGAGGCGCTTATCTCGTCCTGAGTCAGGATTTTACTGGACAGGGCAACAGTGGATTGCTCTTCGAGGATTAGGGATGGGATATATGGATCGTGGTAAACAATAGTTGCCCCTAGCCTGCGCAGTATGGAAATAATCTTTAGAGCCGGGGACTCCCTTAGATCATCAATATCTTTTTTATAAGCAACTCCCAAGATCAGAATCTTAGCGCCGTTAATGCATTTGTGCCGGCTATTCAGGGCGTCCCTTACCTTTTCCACCACATAATAGGATGCCTGCAGGTTAATGTGTCCTGATAACTCAATCAGCCTGGTGTCAAAATCATACTCCCGGGCTTTCCAGACCAGATAATAGGGGTCTACGGGGATACAATGGCCTCCAACCCCCGGCCCGGGGTAAAAGGTCTGGATACCAAACGGCTTAGTAGCCGCAGCATCCACTACCTCCCAGACATCTATTCCCATCCGGTCACACAGCATCATTATTTCGTTTACTAAGGCAATGTTTACTGACCGGTACGTATTTTCAAAAACCTTGGTCATTTCCGCTACCGCCGGCGAAGACACCGGGATAACTTTGCTGATGGTCTGCCGGTAAAACAGGCAGGCCAGGTCCAAACATTGCGGTGTAACACCACCGACAATTTTAGGGGTGTTCCGTGTATTATAGTGCCGGTTCCCGGGATCCACCCGTTCCGGTGAGTAAGCCAGGAAGAAATCTTGGCCTGCCTTTAACCCTTTTACTGCTAATTTGGGTAAAATGACTTTTTCCGTAGTCCCAGGGTAGGTAGTACTTTCCAGGGTAATTAACTGCCCTGGCCGCAAGTATCGGACAATCCCGTCAGCAACAGTCTCGATAAAGGAGATGTCAGGATCCCGGTTGGTGGTTAAAGGAGTTGGAACGCAGATCACAATTATATCTGCCCCCACCAAAGCTGAATAACTGTCCGTGGCCGATAACTTGCCTGAGGCTACCAGCCTGCGCATTTCGTCATCGCTCACATCCAGGATATAGTTCTTACCTTCGTTGATCATTTGCACTCGCTGGCTGTCACAATCAAGTCCGGTGACTTGGAAACCGGCCTTGGCTTTTTCTACTGCCAGGGGAAGGCCAACGTAGCCCATACCGATTACTACTACTGCGGCCTGACGTGAGACAATTTTCTGCTCTAAGGCTTGCTTTATTTCACTCATATCCGGCCCCTCCATCCCTTGTTTGTCAATTACAGCTTTTTCTAAAGGTTGGCACCAAGGCCTGAAGTAACTTCAAAGCCTCCTGAGGGCCTAAAGGAACCTTGGTTTCGGTCCCGTTTATTAGGTCATCAATGATTCCCGGCGCTTCCTGCCGGGTTTGGGTAATAAAAATCCGCTTATGTCTGGTCACCGACGATCCTTCTTCAGTCGTAAACAATTCTTCATTCAACTTTTCTCCGGGCCGCAGTCCGGTATAAATAATTTCAATTTTATCCTTCATCCCGGTCAGGTCGATGAGGGCTCTGGCCAGTTCCAGAATCTTTACCGGTTCTCCCATATCCAGGACAAAGGTTTCTCCTCCCTCGGCAATAGCTCCCGCTTGAATTACCAACTGGGCCGCCTCTTGTACAGTCATAAAATAGCGGGACATGTCCGGGTGAGTGATAGTTACCGGACCACCGGAGGCAATTTGCCGCTTAAAGAGGGGTAATACGCTGCCGCGACTACCCAGAACATTGCCAAAACGCACTACTACAAACTTGGTTTGGCTGGTTTCATTCATTCTTTTTACAATTTGTTCGGCGACCTTCTTCGTTGCCCCCATGACACTTACCGGATTAACTGCCTTGTCTGTGGAAATAAATACAAACACCTTTGTCCCGTGAAGGTCAGCCGCCCTGGTAATATTCAGGGTCCCCAGGACATTATTTTGAAAAGCCTCATCAGGAACATCTTCCATCAGGGGAACATGCTTATGGGCGGCGGCGTGAAAGACTACACCCGGGCGGTATTTCCGAAATACTGTGTCCATGCGCCGGAAATCCCGCACATTCCCAATTTCCGCCTTAACCGGGATGCCCGGATACTTTTCTCCTAGTTCCCGGTTCAATTCATAGATACTGTTTTCCCCGTGTCCCAGGATGACCAACAGCCGGGGGGCAAAAGCGGCAATCTGCCGGCACAATTCTGAGCCAATGGAGCCACCGGCCCCCGTTATTAATACAACCTGCTGATGCAGATAGTTAGCAATCTCCTCTAAATTCACGTGAACAGGTTCTCTTTGCAGCAGGTCCTCTACCTGGATGTCCCGGATTTGCTCCGGAGTCAGGGGGCCGCTGAAGAGTTTGACCACACTGGGCACAATTTTTAACCGGGCAGGAGTGCTCCGGCAAATGGAAACCAGTTCCCGGACAATTGCCGGGGAGGCCGAAGGTATAGCTATCACAATTTCTTCAATAGCATAAGCTGAGGTAATTCTCGGGACATCCTGCCTGGAACCCAAAACCGGAATCCCGTACAGCCGCATACCCTGCTTTTCCGGGGCATCGTCAACAAATGCCACCGGCAGCAGGCCCACCTTATTGTCTAAAAGCGCTCTCGCTACCCGGGCCCCGGCATCACCGGCGCCGATAATCAGTACGCTTTTTAATCTGGTTCCCCCGGGACACTGAAAGATAATTTCCTGGACCACCCTCCAGACTAACCTGGAGCCCCCGGTAAGAAACACGGTGGTCATCCAGGTTTGGACCCACAGGTTCCAGGAATGGGGGTATCCGCTGACAAGCTGACAGCCAAAGGCATATCCTACCGTGCTGGCTGTTACCGCTTTAATAATTGACAACAATTCGCCGGTACTGAAATACTGCAGGAGCCGCTTATACAAACCACTGGCATAGAAGCTGCCAACCAGTACCGCGGCGTTGACTATTGCTGTGACGGCATAACCCCAGGGCTTGTGGAAAGGTAGCTGGCTGCCGTAGTGGGTCCAAAAAGTAAAGAACACTGCGGCATTAACCAACAGACTATCCATTAGCATCAACAAAATCAGTTTCTTCCTCGAACTCATAATACTTTCTCCCCAAAGGTGGTCAATGACTCGCTCACCATATATTATTCTTCCGGGATTTCATGTGTGAAGGAAAGAAAAAGGGCCTGGCGTTATATGCCAGACCCGAATGTATTGTTACTCGATAGCGGATACAATGCTTGCTAACAACATTACAGGAGAAATCCTGCACCGGATTGGAAAGGGGTATCTACCCATGACTGAAGCCAAAGCAATCGCCATTCTGGCCACCTACGCCGGGGAGATTCTCCTGCGTAACGGTGCGGAAACCTACCGGGTGGAGGAGACAGTGCGCAGGATGTGTACTGCTAAAGGGCTGCAGTACATTGAGACCTTTGTCACCCCCACAGGGATAATCGTGAATGTGGATAATAAGGATACCCAACCTGTTACTATAGTCCGGACCATTGAAAGGAGAGGGTTTAACCTTTCTAAAGTGGTCGCGGTTAATGACTTCTCCAGACAGTTTACCACCCGGCACATTGCTTTGGAAGCTGGAATTGCTGAACTAAAAGCTATTGACTCCGGAAATTTAGGCTACAGAAGAACTACAGTGATACTTTCAGCCGGTATAGCAGCCTCTGCTGCCGCAATCCTCCTGGGAGGAAGCTGGCAGGATTTTTTACCCACCCTGGTTGCAGCAATCCTGGTGCAGACTTTACCGGAGGGAATCCCTTTCCTTAATCAGGTCCTGTTCTCCAAAAACTACCTCGGAGGTCTGCTGGCTGCCCTGACCGCGGCCCTCTTCCTGAAGTTGGGCCTTGGGGCACATCAGGACAAGATTATAGTTGGGGCGCTGCTCCCACTGGTTCCGGGGGTCGCAGTCACTAATTCCATCAGGGATTTCATCTCCGGTGATTTGATTTCAGGGACGATCAGGGGTGTTGAGGCTCTGTTGGCATCAATTGCCATTGCCGGTGGAGTGGGCTTAGGACTATCCCTGTATCTGCTGCTTTTTTGAATTTGGCTTTTCCGGAAAATGAGAGTTCCCATGGGGAGTAAAAGGATTGGAAGGTGAATGGATGTTAAAAGATATGGCCTTGGCCCTGGTAGTGGTCCTCTTTTCCGGAATAGTTGTCCACCTGCCCAGGAATACTTTGCTCCTGGCAGGCCTGACCGGCATGTTAGGCTGGCTGGCCAATAAACTGGCCGGAAGATACAATTTGCCGGCAGTATTCAGTGTGCTGTTGGGGGCTGCGGTAATTGGTTTTCTGGCAGAGTTTCTGGCCAAAAGAGCTAAGCTGCCATCCACAGTCTTTGTGGTTTCAGGCATCTTACTACTTGTCCCCGGCAGTACAGCCTACAACTCCATGAACAGCTTTATTCAGGGCAAATACCTGGAGGGAATTGCCAAGGGTATTGATACAGTTTTAATTGCCGCCCATATTGCCGGCGG
>JAJZTU010000251.1 GCA_021848765.1 Bacillota bacterium | reverse complement strand
ATAAGGGTAATAGTATTGCGGGTGGTCAGTTTTGGTTTAGGGCCGGTTATCAGCAGGATAATCCAAAGCAGCAGTGCAGCGAGAGTAAAGCGGATACCCAGGACGGTAACTACGTTGGCACCGGCTGCGTAAGCAAACTTAGCGAATATGGCCATGGAAGCAAAGCCGGCAGCGGACAGTGCCACCAGCATAGTTCCTGTTTTTTTGCTCATTAATTTTTCCCCCGGATGTTTAGCTTGTGGATTATTTTGGCTGGATTCCCGTTTGGGAACTCCATTTCATTATATTGCTTTCTGAGAGGCAATTCAAGTATAGGACTTAGTAAGTCAGGGGGCTTAGCAAATGCTTATGGGAGAAATAAAAATGGTCTTAGAACCGGTACTAGTTGAAAGAAAAAAATTATCTTGAATAAAGCAGGAGAATTTTTCTGTTGTGCAGAATCAATGAAAAATACATTTTTAAATTGGCGCATATTTTGACCCGGAAACCGGAATTTAGAGATGTTTGTTGTATAGTAATTATGGTAAAACAAGGAGGCGGCGCCATGGATTACAGGTTTAAAATTTGGCTGGAAGAAGAAGGAGAACCTGTACTGGGAAACGGCCTTTTGAACCTGTTGAATCTTATCCGGAGGTATGGGTCCATTAAGCGGGCTGCTGAAGAGATGAGGATGTCTTACCGGCAAGCCTGGGGAAATATTAAGAAGGCCGAAACCCGGTTAGGGTTTTGCCTTCTTGTGAAACAGATTGGAGGTGAAACGGGGGGCGGGGCCCAGCTTACCCCTGATGCCCGTGAATTAATCGCAAAGTATGAGGCATTCAGGAGCGAAGTGGAGGCAGCCGTTAAAGACAGTTTTGTAAAGTATTTCGGGTAGTATTTTTTTGCAGCCGTTATGCTTTTGCAGACATATACCCTTTTGTTTTGGGGGCGTTATGTAAACAAAAACATAACGAAAAACAATTTAAAGGGAGGCAACTAGGATGTTCAAAAAAACCAGATTCTGGGCTATAATGTTGATTGTGCTGGTGATGGCAGCGGCAGTGGCCCTGGCCGGCTGTTCCGGGCAGAAACAGGAATCGCCCAAGGAAGAGCAAAAGGCAGGCCGGCAGGCCGCAGAAACCCAAAAAGATACCAACAAAAAAGAAGTTATCCTGGCCACTACTACCAGTACTGTAGACAGTGGTTTACTCGATGTGTTGAAACCTGAATTCGAAAAGAAAACCGGCTATGCCCTGACTATTGTATCAGTGGGCACCGGCGCTGCCCTGGCTATGGGTGAAAAGGGTGAAGCCGATGCGCTCCTGGTGCATGCCCCGAAGGCAGAGGAGAAGGTAGTAGAAAAAGGGGCTGCGGTTAACCGGCAATTGGTAATGCATAATGATTTTATACTCATCGGACCTGCCAGTGACCCGGCCAAAATCAAAGGGAAACCCTCAGTTGAAGCGTTCAAGGCGATAGCTGCCGCTAAATCACTCTTTATTTCCCGAGGGGATGACTCGGGAACAAACAAAAAGGAACTGAAGATTTGGGAAGCTGCCGGAATTAAACCCTCTGGAGACTGGTATCAACAGACCGGCACCGGTATGGGCCAGACCATCGGCGTCGCTAATGAAAAGGGTGGGTATACCCTCACTGACCGCGCCACCTACCTGGCCCAGAAGAAGAATATTGACCTCCGGATACTGTCGGAAGGAGACAAAGACCTGTTAAACATTTACCACGTTATGCAGGTAAACCCCGCGAAGTTTAGCAAGGTGAATGCCGAAGGCGGAAAAGCCTTTGTGGACTTCATGTTATCCAAGGAAACCCAGGAATTAATCAAGAATTTTGGTGTTGACAAGTTCGGGCAGCCCTTGTTCTTCCCGGACGCAGGTAAAGAAGAGTATAAGTAATTCCTCAATGGTTATGCATGGGCTTGAGAGACAGCAGGTGTAGTACATAACAAACGGGGTGTAATTTATGGAACTTATCTGGCAGGGCTTTGTTCAGGCCGTCAGGTTATTGCTGGCGGGTGACCCTCAGGTGATGAAAATTACCCTACTTACTTTGAAAGTCTCAGGAAGCGCGACTTTTATCAGCCTGTTTATGGGCATTCCGCTGGGGGCGGTGTTGGCCCTGACCAGATTCCCCGGACGTAAAATTGTTTTCAGCCTGGTCAACACAGGTATGGGTCTGCCGCCGGTGGTTGTGGGACTGTGGGTTTCAATCATGTTATGGCGGTATGGACCCCTGGGTTTTTTTCACCTCATGTATACTCCGGCAGCCATGGTTATTGCTCAATGTGTAATTGCAGTGCCGATTATTACCGGTATCTCGGCCGCAGCCTTTCAACAGGTGGACGGAAAACTGAGGATGCAGATTAAGGCCCTCGGTGCTTCACGTATACAAACAATTATGCTGATGGTCAGGGAGGTTAGGCTTCCCCTGCTGGCTGCCGTAATGGCAGGATTTGGCGGGGTGGTGTCCGAGATTGGGGCATCCATGATGGTGGGCGGAAATGTCCTTGACCGTACCAGGGTGCTGACCACGGCCACGGTAATGGAAGTTTCCAAGGGTAACTTCGATGTGGCCATAGCGTTAAGCATTATACTGATGGCGCTGGCTTATGGCGTTACTTTAATTCTTACACTTATGCAGCAGCGGGGGACCCGGACATGACAGAACCTGTTTTGTCAGTAAAGAACATATCGGTGGTTAAAGGGGGAAGAGCGGTTCTCCGTGTACCCACGCTGTCGGTGGCCAGGGGTGAGTTCATTGCGGTTACAGGCCCCAACGGAGCCGGCAAAAGTACCCTTCTCAAAGCGCTGGCCTGGCTGGAAAGGCCTGTGGCAGGGGAAATCTATTTAAACGGGCAGCCGGTCAGGAGTTCACAGGACAGGTTAAAGGCCAGGCGTCGCACCGCCATGGTTTTTCAGGATCCTTTGTTGCTCCGGGGGAAGGTCCTGGACAATGTGGGGCTCGGGCTAAAACTGAGGGGTGTGCCGAAAGGGGCCAGGATAGAAAAGTCGGGGAAATGGCTGACCAAACTCAATATTGCCCACCTGGCTGAACGTGATGCGCGGACCCTGTCGGGGGGAGAAGCACAGCGGGTGAGCCTGGCCCGGGCCATGGTTCTGGAACCGGATGTGCTGTTCCTGGATGAGCCTTTTACTTACCTGGATATACCAACAAGGGCCGCGCTGGTCGGCGAATTGAAGGCAATCCTGGCTGAAGCGGGGACCACTGCCATGATGGTAACCCATGACTTAAGCGACATCCCGTACCTGGCAGACCGCATGATTGTAATGATGCAAGGTGTGATTGAGCAGGAGGGACCGGTCGGGGAGGTCCTGGACCGCCCCCGGAACCGGGAGGTGGCCGGGTTCCTGGGAGTGGAAAACATCTGGCCGGGCTTTCTGGAACCCTGCGACAACAGTTACGGTATTTTCACAGCAGAAGACGGAGCATCCCTGGTGGTTATGGCTCCAGATACCGGCAGCGGCGGGGAGCGGGATAATCCGAAGCAGGCTGCGACTGCCGGGAACATGATGGGAAAACGCAGGGTGACGGTCTGCATCAGGCCGGAGCACATTATGGTTCTACCCCCTGCAACGGCCGGCACAGGCGGGTGTGCTGACAGGACTGCGGGCATCCTGCCGGAAATCAGCAGGCTTAACATGCTGGAGGGGCGGATTGAAGCCGTCTTCCCTTATGGTTATTATTACAGGCTGAAGGTCAGCGCCGGCTTTGCCATGACGGTGCTGGTACCAGCGGTCAATTTCCCGCAGACGCCAAAATGCGGCGACAAGCTTTGCCTGTTCCTGCCACCGGAAAAAATACACGTGTTCATGTGATGACGGAATTTCCAGACAAGGCCGGAATAAGGCCTTTTGCTGAACAGATGTTGGGTTTGGCGGTAAAACCCTAGCTTTGGGAGTACGGGTCTTCTATAATATGTTTAAATAGAGGTTTTATGTCCGTTCGCAGTTCCGGACACCTTATGCCGGAAACTATCTGGAGACTTGCGCCGCCAGGAAATCTTTCTGAGGAGGAATGAGTTTTGGAACTGCAAAAATTTGAGTTTCAACGGTTGTTGGACTTCATACCGGACAAGGGCCTGATTAATTTTTCCGGTTCCCGCCGTTTGCTGTTCCAGGCTGATTCCCTGGGTGAAATGCGCGGGGAACTGGTAAATTCCCTGGGGGAAAACATTGCCCGGGGTATATTGACCCGTTTTGGTTACCAGTGGGGTAAAAGAGATGCTGAAGCCTTGGGACACCTGTTCCGCGATAAGGCTGAGTGGATTCTGGCCGGTCCTATGATGCACGCCTGGCAGGGAGTAGTTCAGGTGGAAAATACCCACCTGGAATTTGCAGACAATGGTGAACTTGTATTGATGAAGGGCATTTGGCGGCATTCCTATGAGGCAGAGCAGCACCTGAGGCTCTACGGACCTTCCACTGAAGCGGTGTGCTGGACTCTGGAGGGCTATGCCAGCGGGTATGCCACCAAGGTCTTGGGGAGTGAGGTATTGTGCCTGGAAACCTCCTGTGTGGGCAGCGGAGGTGCGGAGTGTAAATATGAAATCCGCCCGGTCGAACATTGGGGGAATCTGGGGAAGCGGTACCAGGCGTACTTGAAGCCCAATTCGGTGGTAAAAAGCCTGGGGCGGCTGCTGGCCGAGGAAAGAGAGCGTGCAGCTAATCGCAGGCTGCTGGTACAGGCAGTGATGGGGATTTCGGGCCATATGGAAATTAATACTTTGGCCAGGGAGGTTGCCTACTATGCCAAGGGGGTAACCGGCACTGAAAGTGCAGCAGTAATGTTATATGAGCGGGACCGGGTTATTGAGCTCCTGGCCGTAGCGGGGGATAGGTCATTGGCCGCACCTTTAGCCACCTGGAACAGCCTGCTGGAAACAGTGCTGGTTGGTGGCGAGGTTGTCCGGGATTTTGAGATTAGTTCAAACCGGGGGATGCCTGAAATTGTCAACGGTATCCTGGGTGTACCCCTTGCTGTCCAGGGCCAGGTTAAGGGCGCTATTTTTGTAATTAATAAGCGGGATGGCGGCAGCTTTGCCATGGATGATGAGGAGTCCCTGCGGCTGCTGGCGGGCCAGGTTGGAGTAGTACTTTGTTAAGC
>JAJZTU010000250.1 GCA_021848765.1 Bacillota bacterium | reverse complement strand
GCTGTTTTTCATGATCAAGAGAAATTAGACGCCATCAGAGAAGATTTCCGCCAGGTCAAAGCTGCATACGAGACTTTGAAATGAAATGGTTGAAACAAAAAAGAGGTTGGCTAAAGGCACGGTTTAATAGGGAAACTTATTGAACCATACCCCAAACCGATACGGAAAAGCAAGAGAGAGGCGTTGTCCCGCAAGGGATAGCGCCTCTCTCTTGTACGTGATTACAGCCTTATTCGTTGTCTCTACCTTTTGCATCCGATTTGGATTTGTCTTTTCCCTGTTGTTGCAATTGTTCAAGCTCTCGGATGTACCTGTCATAGTCAGACTCAAAGAGCTTGTCTTGAACAATGCGGTATTTTTCGAATTCACTTTCAGCGTGTAATTTTGCTATTTCTGCGGACACTTTTCCTGCATCTTTCAATAAACCGTATTCAAACATTTCGATAAAAGAATTTAGGCGTGTCTCCCAATCCTGCATTGTTAAAGGAATTTTGCGCTGTGTCATATTCTCTGCAAAATCCAAGTAGGAGCTTACCATACGGTTTAATTGCTCCAATTCAAATTCAGATAAATAGTTTTTTGCAATTGACACATCTGTTATTTTGATTTTGCCATCAGGGGCATCCTGCCAAGTGGTAAGCCCCATATGTTCTTTCTCACTATTCGCTCTGCCGACAATAAGTTCCGCCGCGGTGTGACCATGTACGGCATAGTGCATTTTATTCTGCACGGTTGCATAAAACCGCTTTGTTGATTTTGCATTTTTATCATAATCAATGGCTGTTGCATATAAGTCGGTTACTTTTTGATAGAACTTCCGCTCACTGGCACGGATTTCCCGTATTCTCTCAAGCTGATCCTCGAAATATTTATCGGTCAGGTAAGAACCTCTTTTTATTCGTTCATCATCCATAACCCAGCCCTTAATCGTATAATCTTTGGCGATTTGATTAACCCATTTGCGAAATTGCACAGCTCTTTCGGAGTTTACCTTAAATCCCAGGGCAATAATCATCTGTAAGGCATAATGCTTGGTGTCGTAGGTTTTTCCGTCGGTGGCAGTTATTCGAAAATTTCGAACAACTGAACTTTCCTCTAATTCCGAGTCCGCAAAAATTCTTTTGATATGATAGTTAATAGTGTGTGTTTCCACATCATACAGCGTGGCCATCATTTTTTGTGTCAGCCAGATGTTTTCATCCTCATACCGCATTTCAACACTGTCTTGATTGTCACCAGTGCTTGCGACAAAAGTCAGGTACTCAGCGGCGGAGCTGCGAATAGTAATTTTTTTCATTTTCTTTCCCATAGTTTCCGTTCCTTCCGCTCTTTATCTCTAAAGTTTAGCTTTATCAACTGTATAAATCGTCAATTCTATAATATCACAGAAGTCCCCATTCCACATCAATAATACCCATGGTTCAAATTTTATACAAAAAGAAATGCGCCTAAATGTTCCCCCATATTTTAAGAGTTAGTAAGGTTAAATAAAAACTCCTCGCTTGATGTGAGGGACGCGGAAGGAGCCATTGACCGTTTGGTCAATGGCTTTTGTTGTAATTTAAAGGCACCCATGGTGTCTTCTTATGGCAGGAATTTTTCATTTGGCGTCGAAAAAGTACTCATCAATGATGAGCGAATGGAGGTGTGAAGGTTGGGGGAGGGCCTGGCTTTATTATCGGCAGCTTGTTTTGCTATATACAGCATTCTGGCTAAAAAAGGAATGGCTTGGGGTGACAAGGAACTGGGAGCTTTGATCACCCTGGCGGGACTGTTTTTTGTGTCCTACCAGCCGGTCCCCAAAGAGCTGCCTGGGCCTGGAAAGCCGGCTGCCGGCGCGGACAGCGGTGCGGGCAATACCGGGTATACACTGTCAATAGGAAAACAGGCCTTTAAGGCTAACTCTGCTTGGGGGATTACCTTCGGGCTTTTGTCCGGCCTCTCCTTTTCTACCGGCAATATTTTTCGAAAAGCCGGCATGAACATAATGAGTGCCCCGGTGGAAGGAACGGCAATAGGCTCCTTAATCGCCTTACTTGTGTCCGGGCTTTTTCTTGGTTTCAAGGGTAAATTAAACCGGGCGGAACTGGCGCGCATCCTCCCGGGAATGAAATACTTTGTAGCCGGGGGGGTATTTAACAGTGTGGCTTTGTTTTCCTTCTTTTTCAGCCTGCGCCTTATCCCGGTTTCCGTTGCTAACGTAGTTGTCTCCGTGGAACCGTTGTTTTTAGTAGCGTTTAGTTTCTTGTGGTTAAGGAGGCAGGAGGATATTAACCTGAGGTTGTTAGCAGGAGCGCTGTGCAGTTTTGTTGGAGTCAACATGATTGTATGGTAGAGGCAAAAAACTTTCCAAAAACATCTTGCAAATCAGATGACCCTGTAGTACAATATCACTAATATCGATACCATGAAGGTATCTCTTAATCTCCTGTACAGACAATTTAACCTGAAGAATTTGGACCACGGAGGTCTATCTCTCATGAAGAGAGTAGTTTTCCGTGGTTTTTATGTTATACATAAACGGAAAAGATATGGCTGTTCTGGGCGTGGGACTGGCTGCTATCGAAAAGAAAGATTCCGGTGAATCTGCCTAAAGAGGAGGATAAACAAATGTGTGAAGCAAATGCGTATTTAAGAGTAGACGGAAAAGAAGAGCTGTTGCTGGAAAGGGTGGATAAAATCATTCCCCAAGGGGAGGAGCTCTACCTGGAAAACATCTTTGGCCAACGGAAAGTAATCAAGGGCAGGATTGTGGAAATGGCCTTGGTCGACCATAAAATTATGTTGGAGAGAAAGTAGCTATGGAATTGTTGGCAGCAAATCCTCAACTTGTGAAGTCCGGCTTTGGGCGGCTGGAAACCCGGCTGAAGATCATTTCTATCTTTACTTTGGTTGTCATCTTTTCCACATTAAAAAGCCCGCTGTATTTAGCAGGAGGGACGGTTTTCCTGCTGGTGTTGGCTGCTATTATCGGGGTTTCCCTGAGCACCCTGCTGAAAAGATTTGTTTGGCTGATTCCTTTTGCCGGGATAATGATCATACTTTTTCCCTTCATCACTCCCGGTAAGCCGTTATTTACTTTGGCTACACCTTTTTTCAGTGCCACGGCCACTGAGGCAGGTTTAATTAAAGCCGGGTTCTTGGCTTTGCGAGTGCTTAACGCTACTTTAGCGGTCAGTTTATTGGTGCTGACTACCCCTTTGCAGGAATTATTGCATGGTTTTCAGCAGCTAAAAGTGCCGGGCATCATGGTCAATCTGATTGCCTTTACTTTGCGCTATTTTGAGGTGTTAGCCGATGAAGTCAGGCGGATGAAACTGGCCAGGAAGGCCCGGGGATTTCAGTCCGGCAGTAATCTATTGCACTGGCATACTATGAAAACTCTGGGGCTGCTGTTGGGGACGTTGTTTGTGCGGTCAGCGGAACGGGGTGAGCGAATTTTCTATGCCATGCTGGCCCGTGGCTACCGGGGGGAAGTAGCCTGTTGCGGCCATTGTACTCCTAAGCTGCGGGATTGGATTACCGGTCTGGGTATCGTCTTATTTGGCCTGGCTCTAAAAATAGCGGAATGGAAAGGAATGGGACAGTGGCTCTCATAGAAGTAAAGGATTTAGCCTTTTGGTATAAGGATGGTACTCAAGCCTTACAAGGTCTCTCCTTGCGCATTCCCCGCGGGAAAAAAGCAGCTATTTTGGGCCCAAACGGCGCTGGAAAGTCCACCCTGCTGCTGCATCTCAACGGTATTCACCTGGCTCAGGAAGGGTCAGTGCTTTTTGATGGCGAGCTAATTAGCTCAAAAAATGAACGCTGGATACGCAGTAAGGTTGGCCTGGTTTTTCAGGATCCTGATGACCAGGTCTTTTCTACTACCGTTTGGGAAGATGTAGCCTTTGGGCCAACTAACATGGGTTTAGCCAAAGCAGAGATAGCAAAGAGAGTGCATGACTCATTGGTTGCAGTGGGCATGTTGGCCCACAAGGATAAAGCCCCCCATCACTTAAGTTATGGCCAGAAAAAGCGGGTAGCTATTGCCGGGGTGTTGGCTATGGACCCGGAGGTCATCATCCTGGACGAACCGGTAGCCTTCCTTGATCCCCAGGGTAAGGACAGTGTTTTTAGCATTTTGGATGAGCTGAATCAAAAGGGAACAACCATCGTCATTGCCACCCATGATGTGGATCTAGCAGTGGAATGGGTCGATGAAATAATTATCATTAAGGATGGCCGTTGTTTAGCACAAGGTGGGACTGAGCTGTTAACCGATGAGAGTATTGTGGCGGAAGCTCAACTTCGTTTCCCCATAATAACTAAGGTATTTCGTCAATTGCCGGAAATGAATTTGCGTTCTTTACCCCAAACGGTCGCTGAGGCGGTTCAGGTTATCAGACAGTTAGGGAAGGGTGAAGGCAGTGTGTAGAAATTGCGAACAAGAAACAAACGGTGTGTTGGTTAAATACAGCTTAGTAGCTGTATTCACTATCGTTATAGGAGTCTTGGCGCTCTTTTCGGGCTGGATTAAAATAAGCTAACAGCGGGCACTGTGGAGGCGTTTAGGCCTCCATTTCTTTTACCCTTCAAAACGTTAAGGGTAAAGAATTTTCTAGTCAAAAATATTCTTCTCAAAGGATTATTTCTTTTTTTGTCGAACTTGCTTTCTAGATGTTTTGCACAAAATGAAATGATAGCCTTAAAAGGGAGAGACAGTGATGAATTGGAAGTTCTGGACTAAAGGAGAAAAAGCTGACGATCAAGCCGTTATAAAACAATTATACGAACAAGTAAACCGGATTGGTGAATGCCTAATCCAGGTCAGCGCACAAGTGACCGGGAACAGTACACAGTTAAATGAGATCGGTGGACAGGTGAACAAGGTTGCCCGCATACAATACAAAACGGGCCAGGATATGCAAAACAAACTGGAGCGGCTAAGTTCAGGCATGGATGACCTGCAGCATTGGCAGGCTGCCCATGATGTAAATGTGGCCCGCTTGAATACATTAGAACAACAAATTGAAAACATAGCAGAAAGTCTTATTCACTGGCTGGACGATATTGATCTTGTTTGTTCCCGCTTGCAGGGTGAAGAACAGGAAATGTGGCGTCAATTGCTGCAACAGTGGGCCAGGC
>JAJZTU010000249.1 GCA_021848765.1 Bacillota bacterium | reverse complement strand
AAAAACCGGGATATCCGGACTAATCTCGCCAGACCTGCCTTGGACTATACCAGAAGTTTAATTACTCAGCAGTGCTGTGATTTGCTAATCCTGGATGAGCTCAGCCATCCTTTACGTCACCGTCTTCTCGATGCAGAAGAGGTTTGCAACCTACTAAAAGCAAAACCAACTAACCTGGAAATAGTGCTTACCGGAAGGGAAATGCCCCAGGAGATAATAGACCTGGCAGACCTTGTTACTGAGGTTTTTCCCCAAAAACATCCCTTCCAGGCAGGTATAGACAGCAGGCGGGGAATAGAATATTAAGGTACTGGCTGATAGGCATAAACAGGCACCATGCTTAATAACTTCTCATTAGGCAAGCTAATAGGCCGATATTAGCAGAGCTTGAAGGAGGAGAAACCGGGTGCTGACGATAAAATCCATCAATGAAGGTCCTCTGCGCCAGCTAGAGCAGATGGGAAACCTGGTTCAGGGGAGCGGAAACTGTCTGGAGAAGGCTTTGCGGGACAAAAATGTTTTGGAAAGAACGGCTGTGCAGGCAGCTGAGTTGGCCCTCAAGGGGCATAAACTCACTGGGGAGCTCATTATTAGACTAAATAAGTCCTTTATTACCTCCCTGGACAGAGAAGATATTGGAAATATTGCCTTTGAATTGCAGCGGTTGTTAACCCGAAACCAGGGGATTTTGGAACTGCTGGTTCTGCTAAAACCCGGGTTACCCTTAACTCCGGAAGGGCTGCAGTTAGGAATTCACCTGGTTACCGCAATAACTGACTTGAATCTTGCAGTATCCCTGCTAAAAAAGGTTGAAAAGGATAGCCAACTCCTGTTTCGCTGCTGTGAGCGGGTAAGCCAATCCACCTATAACGGTGAGCGGTGTTACCGGGAAGCTCTGGCTGCTGTACTTTTCTTCAACGACAAAGACCACTTAGACACCGTCAAGTGGAAAGAGATTTTCGGTGAACTGGCCAAGGCCCTTGATCACTGTGCCCGGGCAGCGGATCTGCTTAAAGGCGTGGTCTTGAAATATGGATGAGGGCAGCTTGGTATTATTGGTTCTAATTGTGCTACTGGCGCTGGCCTTTGATTATGTCAACGGCTTTCAC
This sequence comes from Bacillota bacterium, assembly GCA_021848765.1. GTDB lineage: Bacteria > Bacillota > Carboxydocellales > JAJZTU01 > JAJZTU01. The sequence continues at coordinate 4,025 of JAJZTU010000249.1, read as the reverse complement.
GACACCGCAAATGCTATTGCTACCACGGTGTCAACAAGAGCCCTTACTCCTGGCGCTGCTGTGGCTTTGGCTGCCTTGCTCAACGTCGCCGGCGCCCTTTCCGGCACTGCCGTGGCAGAGACCATTGGTGGAAAACTGGTCAACCCTGAACTGGTCACCAAGTCCACGGTAGTAGCTGCCCTGCTGGGAGCTATTTTCTGGAACCTGGCCACTTGGTGGCTGGGCATACCCAGCAGTTCGTCCCATGCTCTAATTGGTGGAATAATTGGAGCAGTTGGTACAAGCAGCGGACTGGATGTGCTGAATTGGCCGGGAGTGACTCAGATAGTATCCGGCTTGATCATTTCGCCTATGCTGGGCTTTGGGGTTGGCCTGGCGGTAATGCTCACCTTGTTCCGGCTAGTCCGGAAATCCACACCCGGACGGATTAACCATAAGTTTCGCAAGCTCCAGGTGCTTTCAGCCTGCCTGATGGCTTTTTCCCACGGTTCAAATGATGCCCAGAAGTCCATGGGTATCATCACTATGGCTTTGATGGGAAGCGGTTATCTTAGGCAGATGGAGGTGCCCCTTTGGGTTATTCTGGCCTGTGCTACAGCCATGGGTTTGGGGACTTTGGCCGGGGGATGGAGAATCATTAAAACACTAGGTTCCAGGATTTTTCGCCTTGAACCAATTAATGGCTTTGCCGCAGACCTGGCCTCCTCCCTGGTTATCTACAGCGCCAGCAGCTTAGGCCTGCCGGTGAGTACCACTCATGTGGTAGCTTCATCAATCCTGGGGGTAGGAACAGCTAAGCGTCCCAAAGGAGTTAAATGGGGTATCGCGGCCCAGATTATCACCGCCTGGTTTATTACTATACCTGCCTCCGGGATAGTCGCCGCTATAATTTACAAGATGATGACTTGGAACTAGGTAAAGAAGGAAATTAGCACTTTTTGCCGAAAATATTTATAAGGGGGTTGTTCCCCTCACCAAAAGGGAGGAGAGTGGTTGCATGGATAAGATTCTTCTGCCAACAGACGGATCCAAACATTCCCTGAAGGCTGCACGTTATGCCCGGAAGCTGTTGGAACGCAGTCCCCTCAGTAGTTTAACTATCCTGCATGTCAGCGACATCCCTAAAGAAGTGCTGGCCCATGGTTACATGCTGGAGGTGACTATTGACCCGCAGGTGATTAAAGACCTGACCGAAGAGAAGACCGACCAGGTGATTAATGAAACTAAGGCGGTGTTTAAAGACGGTAACTTTCGTATTGATATTTTGACACAGATAGGTAATCCGGTTCAAATTATCTGTGAGATGGTGGAAAAAGAAGGTTATGACCTCATTATCATGGGCAGCAGGGGTCTGGGGGAGATCAAAGGACTCCTGTTGGGTAGTGTCAGTGACCGTATCTCTCATCTGGCAAAATGCCCTGTATTGATAGTAAAGTAAGAATGCAGGTATAAAGCAAGTTGCGAAAAACTCCGAAAAGTATAATAACAAATTGGATTTCTGTTTTGGGAAGATAGTATTTAGAGTGCGAATTAGAGCGTTTTCGCACTCTTTTTCGTTTTATAATTTGCAAAAATTGCGGGAATACTAAAAATATCTATATTTAGTCTGGGAGTAGAAAAAGGGAGGCTTAAGCCGTGTTAAAAATTCAAAGAAATCTGCCTATCGGACGAATAGGCAGTACCTTAGGCGGCATATTGCTTTTTGTCATTCTCGGTGCAGTTTTGTTTAAGTTCAAGGTAAACATCTATCTGGCGCTTCTGCTTGCTTGGCTGGTTGTGGCACTCCTGCCGGCAGTCATCAGGCCAAAGGGAAAAGTAGTGGAGGGTGTGCAAAAACTCCTCGGGGACAAGGCCAGAGCAAGGGCTTTTGCCAGGACAGCTGTGATTGTCGGTTTGTTTTCACTTCTTGCCAATGACAGCCTGCGATACTATTCCTGGGGAATATCCGCCATCAATTTAATGTTTGCCGGAATCATTGCCATACGGCTATACCGCTCACCCCAACCGCAAAAATAGCAATCAATCCAAAAGCGACATCAAATGCCAGATGGGCCAATAAGCATTTTTTTATTATCTGAAATTGCTGACCGCACGCTGATCAGTGGCAACTTGGCGCAGGATGGAGAGTTCCTCTAAGGCCAGCCCGGTACCTCTGACCACGCAAGTGAGGGGATCTTCGGCGATAACAACAGGAACGGAAAGATGCTTCATCAGCAGGCGATCAATGTTTTTGATCAGAGCCCCTCCTCCCACGAGGATCATTCCCCGGTCCATGATATCAGAAGCCAGTTCAGGAGGAGCTTTTTCAATGCTGGTCTGAACTACTTCAGTAATCACGTTCATGGTTTCCTGTAAAGCCAGGCTAATCTCCTCGGCGTTCACTTCAATCCGCACCGGGAGACCTGTTGCCAGATTGCGGCCCTTGACCATAATCCCTTTATCCGCCGGAGGGTCTGTTGCGTAGCCGATATCCTGTTTAATCTTTTCCGCTGTGCCTTCACCGATTTCCAAATTATATTTCCGTTTTAAATACCTGACAATTGCCACATTCATTTTGTCTCCACCCATCCGGATGGACCTGCCAATGATTACATCATTCATGGCGATAATAGCCACCTCTGTGGTACCCCCACCTATATCGACTACCATGCAGCCTTTCGGGTCACTTACCTTTAGACCCGCTCCCAAGGCGGCTGCAACAGGTTCTTCCACCACATAGGCTTCCTTGGCTCCTGCCTGGATGGCAGCTTCCACCACTGCGCGTTTTTCCACCTGGGTAACCCCCAGAGGAATGCCAATCAAAACCCTGGGCCGGAAAAAGGTCCGGCCATTTAAGGCTTTGGAAATAAAATACTTTAACATGCTGCGGGTAGTATTAAAGTCGGCAATCACTCCTTCTCTCAGTGGTCTGATAGCAGTAATATTGTTGGCCGTCCGGCCTATCATCTCCTTGGCCTCACTGCCAACTGCAAGAATTTCACCGGTATGGGCACGTACCGCTACTACCGAAGGTTCATGAAGCACTATACCTTTACCTTTTACGTAGACCAGAGTATTGGCTGTACCCAGGTCAATTCCAATATCTTTGACAATACCGATTTTAGGTGCTAATTGGGCTTGAATTCTTTTCATCAGTTATCTCCTTCTCTGAATTGTTCAATTTAGTAATAGTATGGTATAAAGAGCTGGACACCATTCGCAAAAAATAAACGTAATTTCACCGGGTCGTTTACCTGTGTTATAATTGTAGTGAAGAGGGGGAATAGCTGTGGCTAATTATAACCTGGATAAAACCTGGGAAGTTGCGAAAACTATTTTTCAAAAAAAGGATCCTCAGGAGATTGCCTGGAAGGCTAATGTGGAATATGATCCAGTCGCCCGGATTTTTAAAGTGCCTTTCCTGGGGACAACCTATCTGGTAAAATACCCGGAAGGTGAGGTTACCTTTTCCGGAAGCGATGCTGAAGTATCCATAACCAACCGCATCTTAATCCTGCACTATCTCACAACAGCAAACGGCCAGGCCCTGGAAAACAATTGGATATCCTTTAAGGAACTTCCTGATGGAGCTATCTACAATGACCCCTTTACCCGCCGGACAATAAAACCAATGTTGGATATCTTCTCAGCAAATCCCGGGAACCTGGTTAAGGTTGCGGAAAAAATGGGGGGAAAACGTGCGGAATTTGGGGATGTCAGTGTTACTATTCCGGTATTTCCACAAGTAGCAATAACTTATGTGGTCTGGGAAGGAGATGAAGAGTTTCCGTCCTCCGGTACAGTCCTTTTCGATGGTTCGGCCAAATCATACCTGCCCACTGAGGATTATGCCCTGCTTTCCAGCACTATTATTTGGGGTATGAAAGCCATGTTAAGAAATATTTAACAAAAATCAAAATCAGAGTTAACACTAATAGAAGGAAATTCCAAAAGATTCGTCGAAGCACATCCAAATACCTGGATGTGCTTTTTTATCGCTAGGAATGCTCCCGGCCAGGAATTTTCCTGTAATAAACAGATCGGAA
>JAJZTU010000248.1 GCA_021848765.1 Bacillota bacterium | reverse complement strand
CTAACTGCTCAAATTGACAGCCTGGATTACCACCGTCACTATCTCCATTTGCTATCCCCGGATATACCGTCACTATCTCCATCACTATCCCCGGCACTATCCCCGGCACTATCCCCGGCACTATCCAGCCGGATATCGCCCTCCTTTCCCCAGATTATTGGTAACCAATGCCACCAAAACCATCAAGATTACCCCCACTGCAATGGGTGCAAACACAAAGGAAAAATCCTGCCCGGTATACACTGCCACAAAAGCGGTGGCCCCCCCGGGAGGGTGCAACGTCCCGGAAAAGACCATGGCAGTAATGGCCAGGGTAACTCCCAGGGCAATCGACCACCAAGTCTGACCAAAGAGTTGAAAAGTCAGCACCCCTAAAGCTGCGGATATTAAGTGACCGCCAATGGCATTACGGGGTTGGGCCATAGGTACATGACAAGCCGCGTAAAGCAGTACAGCCGTGGCGCCAAAGGAAGGTGCAAGTAAGGGTAGCTTAAAATAATAAGTCAGCCAGGCTACCAGAGAAATACCGGCAAAACTGCCGGCAGCCGTGCGCAGCGTCTCTCCCCAAGGGAGATTCCCCAATGCTGCCCGTATCTTTTCCATCCGGTCCAAGGCAGGACTTTCCTGCTGCTCTAAAACCCGGTCCAATTCCTGCATCCCCGTTCCTCCTCCCGGAAAACAAACCACTACTCACCCACCACGACCATCATACTCCCGGGCGGGTTTTGCTGTCTGTATTTTTTCCCCTTGCCTCACTGTGATTCATATCACACCCTGGAGATAACCCATTGAGTTGCTTTCCACAGCACAAAATTTAAGGCCACGGCTTTGCCGTGACCTAACGTGGCCTCTCAACAATCTTAAGTTCCAACAACTTATCCAAACAAGATAATTCACGCTTCTTTTTTCCCAGCAACCACAATTAAGTCCGTGCTGCCGGCTGCCGAAAAAGGAGTGGAATTAAAGTCCCCAAAATACTGCCTATCCTGCCACCCTCCGGATGCTAAAAGCTGATCCAGTTCCGCAGCCAAAATAGGGCGCAGGGGGTTGGTCAGCACCTGGTAGTCCCATTTACCGTTCTTTTTAGTCATGGTGACAATATTGAAATTGACCAGACCTTCCGCAAAGTCCAAAAAGCGTAGAAATAGCACCTCTTCCCCTTCATGCTCCCAGGCGTTAAGCGGCATAAAGCGCTCCTTGTGGGCCATCACCTTATCATAATTGCGATTCTGAATAACCAGGGCACCCTTTGCACCCAGCACCCGGTAAATATCAGCCAAACACTTGTCTAGTTCCTCCACCTTTAAGAGGTGGGGCAGGGAATTACCCAGAATAACCACCACATCAAAGGTCCCCTGTACCTTGGCAGCAAAGTCCTGAAATCCTGCTGCCTGAAACTCTGCCCTCACCCCGGCCGCTTGGGCGTTTTTCATGGCCTTTTCCACCATGGCCTCACTGGGGTCCATTCCGGTAACCTCCAGGCCCCACCGGGCAAACATAATCGCATGGTTGCCGGTCCCGCAGCCCAGGTCCAGAACCCGCTTGGCCCCTGTATCCTCGAACAGTTTGCGGAAAAAGGTTTCTTCCCTCTCCAGGCGTTTGGACCAATTGACCATCTTATCATAATCCACGCTGAATTTTTCAAAGAGGTTCATCCTACCACTCCCAGTGCCGTTATAGCCAGCTTTTTAATTTATCTAAATCGATAATGGTTATTGATTTAGCATCCAGCTCAATAGCCCCGGTCTTTTTTAAGTCACTTAAAATTCGCGTCACAGTTTCCCGGGTGGTTCCCACATAGCTGGCCAGATCCTGCCGGTTTAATTCCAGATTAATCTTAACCCCTTGTTCTGTCTTCTCCCCATAAACCCTGGCCAACCGGATTAGTTTCCTGATTACCCTGCGCAGGGTATCCTGGGTAGTTATTTCATGTACTTTCATCTGGGCCCGGCGCAGTTTCTTGGCCATCAGCTTCAGTAATTTAACAGCCATGGAGGGATGCTTCATGAGCAGATTCTCTAAATCCTGGTTGCGGATTACACCGACCTGGGCATCGACTAAAGCTTCGGCGGAAGCAGGATAGGCTCCGCCGTCAAAGAGCACCACTTCCCCAAAAATGTCTCCCGCCTTCCGGAAATGCAAAATTTGTTCACGTCCATCTTCCGACACTTTGAAGATTTTCACCTGGCCGGAATAAACAAAATACACCCCGACACCAGGCTGCCCTTCCATAAAAATAGTTCCCCTTTTTTTATAATTCAACGTGACTATCACATTGTCGATAAGCGCAAGTTCCTCATCACTTAAGTCCGAAAAGATAGCGATTTTACGGATTAACTCCAAATCAGAACCCAAATCCGGCACCCCCCATTAAGTTGCTAATGATATTATTATTATTTTGACCTAATATTCTAAAAACCCTGCCAAATCTTATTATACAGAAAAATTTAGTCCCTAGCCAAATTCTGACTAGGGACTTTATCCGGTTAAAAGGAAGGCAAACCACCCATTCCAGTGGTCTGACCCATTCCTTGACCCATTCCTTGACCCATTCCTTGACCCATGATACCGGAGGTCTGAGCATACTGGGTGGCCAGGGACCGTTGGGCCATCGCTACATCTTGCGGATTAGCCGGAACGGTCTGATACCATCCCCGTTGATACATGGTTTCCCAAACTGACCGTTGATGCTGAAGTGTGCTGTTAAGAGCGTTCTGACATTCATGGCGCAAAGCCGGATTACTGCATTCGGTTACAAAATCGGTCAAAAACTTGGCTTGATATTTATGCTGGTCCAAAATCAGCTGCATAATGTCCCGGTCACTTAAAATTCCGCGCATCATCGGATTGCCTCCTTATTGCAAGTTTATACCCAAAAATTGCCCAAACCTGGCCTCTTGAATTTGGTGCTCCCTGGCCATTTGATCACAGAAGCTTCTCAATTGGGGATCTGTAACCACCTGGGTACAGGACCGCAGGAAATTAGTGGTTGAGCGGCAGGACCTCAGGTATTCCCCCAAAAAAAGCAATTCCGGGGCGGTAATTTGAGTCATCATCGTTACACCTCCCTTCTCACCGTGCTTATTATGCACCGCGGAAGGGAGGCTTATGCTCTTACTGCCAATGAATTTTAATGAGTTAAATGGAAAGGAACACTGCTCACCACAACATCCTTTCTCAACAACAGTGCGGTCTTAAGCAGCAACCCCGTCTGGTTATGGAGGAAATAATGCCACCACTTGCGGGGCACGAACTCAGGCACCAGCACGGTAATCAATTCATCCTTTTTAGCTCCCTGCTCCATTTGTTCAATATAATCTATAAGTGGTCCCAGGACTGACCGGTAAGGTGACGGCAGGATGACCAGTTCCACATCCGGCTCATATTGCTGCCACTTTTTTCTCAGCTTCCCGGCAGCCTCATCATCCATGTTCACATATATTCCGATAACATGAGGACTCAAGGACTTGGCATACTGAATGGTGTTTACCACTGCCTTCGTGACACTGGCCACCGGGACAAGGATGGTATGTTTCTTAATCTCAATGGGTTCGATCCCCCCGGCAGTGGAAAGGTCGTCAGCGACATCCTGGTAATGGCCGCGGATGGCTTGAAAAACTACAACCAGCATGGGAATCAGCACAATGACTATCCAGGCCCCTGCCAAAAACTTGGTGCCGCCTATTACCACAGTTACCACCCCGGTCACCACTGCCCCCAGGGCATTAATCACCAGATTCCCCTGCCAGCCCCTTTCTTTGGTCCTTAACCAGTAACGCACCATCCCAGCCTGGGAAAGGGTAAAGGAGAGAAAAACACCCACAGCATATAGGGGAAGTAACAGGTGGGTATCCCCATGGAAGATGATTACCAGCAGGGCTGCCAACACTCCTAACCCTGTAATACCGTTGGAAAAAACCAATTTATCCCCGCGCATGGCCAAAAAGCGGGGCAGGTAACCATCAGCGGCCAATTTGGAAGCCAGCAGCGGGGCGCCGTTATAACTGGTATTAGCAGCCAGAATCAGGATAACGGCAGTAGCAGCCTGTAGAAAGTAATAAGCCCAACCCCGTCCGCCAAAAACCTGAACTGCCACCTGGGACAGCAAGGTCTCTCCTTTAACCGGGACCACTCCATAAAGTTGGGCTACCAGACTGGCCCCGCCAAACAGGAATATGGCCAGTCCACCCAGGGCTAACAGCACCAAAGTGGCGTTACGGGATTTGGGTTCCTGGAAAGCCGGCACCCCGTTGCTCACCGCCTCCACCCCGGTAAGGGCGGTACAACCGCCGGAAAAGGCCCGCATAACCGCAAACAGGCCAAAACCGGTATGGATAGGCTGTAATTGTGCAGCAGGCGGTACCGGGGGAGCTCCGTAAACAAAGTACCTCCACAAGCCGGCTGTTACCAGCAATCCCATGCTCAAGATGAACAGATAGGGCGGGTAGGCCAGAATTGTCGATGATTCGCTGATACCCCTGAGGTTGATCACTGTTAACAGGAAAATAAAAAATACAGCAATCTCCACAGTATAGGGCAGTAGTTGGGGAATGGCTGAAGTAATCGCGGCAGTCCCTGAAGAAATACTGACCGATACCGTCAACAGGTAGTCAATTAACAGAGAGGCCCCGGCTACCAACCCGTAATTCACGCCCAGGTTTTCTTTTGCCACCACATAGGAACCGCCGCCACCCGAGTAAACCCTGATCACATGGCGGTAGGAAAGCACCACCAAAATCAAAAGTCCGATGATGGCCAAACTGATGGGCAGCAGCCAGGTCATTGCCACAGCCCCAAACAAAGCAAGAACCAAGGTAATTTCTTCACTGGCATAAGCGACAGATGATAAAGCATCAGAAGCAAATACCGCCAAAGCTTTCCTTTTGGACATAGTTTCATGGGCGAGCTGATTGGTCTTCAACGGGCTGCCCACCAAAAACCGCTTAATAAAACGGAACACAGTATTCCCTCCCCTAATAGTTAGCAAAGGTAGTCTACCCAAAAACCCTGAACTAATAAACAAATCTCAGGACTATTCCTGAGAAGCTGTTATGGTTCCAAGGCGCAGCAAAAACAATGGGCCATGTAGAAGCCTCCCTTCAACGCTTACGAGGTTAGCTGACGGATTCGGGTCGAAGAGTAACCCTACCCACGGAAACTTTTCCCTGTGATTCACCCCGGATGGGCCACCGCC